>JACIYY010000077.1 GCA_014359685.1 Porphyrobacter sp.
CCCGAGGCCGGCGATGACGCGCAGGTCGCCCGCGCCGCCGGCGTTGCGGTGGCGCTGGTCGCGGGCGACGAGCGGCTGCGCAAGCTGACCCTCCCAAGCGATTTCCCCCCGAACGCAAATCCCGCAAGCGCCCCGCAATGGCCGCGCACCGGCACCGGCTTCGATGTCCACCGCCTGTCTGCCGGCGAGGAATTGTGGCTGTGCGGAATCCTCGTCCCCCATCATCGCGGCCTTGCCGGCCACAGCGACGCCGATGTCGCGCTGCACGCCGTGGTGGACGCGATCCTCGGCGCCTGCGCCGAGGGCGATATCGGCCAGCACTTCCCCCCCGGCGACCCGCAATGGCGAGGCGCCCGTTCGGACCGCTTCGTCCGCCACGCGGTCACGCTCGCCGCCGCGCGCGGCTATGCGATCGGCAATGTCGACCTGACGCTGATCTGCGAGGCGCCCAGAATCGGCCCGCATCGTGACGCGATGCGCACGCGCCTTGCCGAGTTGCTGATGGTGGGCGTAGAGGCGGTCAGCGTGAAGGCGACCACCACCGAACGGCTCGGCTTTGCCGGGCGCGGCGAAGGCATCGCCGCCCAGGCCGTGGCCACGCTGGTCCCGGCGGAAAGGACCCCGTCATGATCCCCAGCCGCTTGCTCCCGGCCACCCTCGCCGCGCTGGCCCTCGCCGCGCAGCCGCTGCCCGCCGCCGCGCAGCAGCGCTGCCTCACCGCAGAGGAGGTCGGCGCCAGCGCGCTCTACGCCGTGCCTGCGCTGGTGCGCGGCGCGCGCATCGCCTGCGGCGCCACGCTGGCGGGCGACGGCTTCCTGATGCGTGAAGGCGACGCCCTCGCCGCCCGCTATACCGCGCATCAGGACGGGGCGTGGCCGGCCGCCAAGGCCGCGCTGCTCAAGATCGTCGCCGAGCGCGCCGGGACCGGCGGGGCGACAACCGGCACCGGCGGCACCGGGGCGGGCACCGGCACCGGCGCGGGCGCCGCCAACCCGCTGGCCGGCCTCGCTTTGCTCCCGGCGCTGCCCGACGAGCATGTCCGCCCGCTGGTCGATACGCTGATCGCGCAGGAAACCGCCGCCCGCCTTCGGCCTGCACAATGCCCGGCGGCCGAGCGGGTTCTCGCCGCGCTCGCCCCGATCGAGCCGCCGGCCGCCGCCACCCTGCTGGCCGCATTGGTCGCACTGATGCCCGCCGATCGCGCGCCGCTGCTGTGCCCGGCCGACCCGTCATGACCCGCGATGCCCTGCTCCCGCCGGAAATCGTCGCCCTCGCCCGCCGCGTGGTCGAGGGGAACGCCGCCATCGGCCGCACGCTGGCCGTGGCGGAAAGCTGCACCGGGGGCCTCGTCGCCGCCGCGCTGACCGAGATCGCCGGCTCCTCGGCGGTCCTCGACCGGGGCTTCGTCACCTATTCCAACGCCGCCAAGATCGCCGGGCTGGGCGTGTCGGAGGATATTATCGACGCCTTCGGCGCGGTCTCCATCGCCTGCGTCTATGCGATGGCGCAGGGCGCGCTCGACCGCAGCGAGGCCGATGTCGCGGTGGCGGTCAGCGGCGTCGCCGGGCCGGGCGGCGGCACCGAGCACAAGCCGGTCGGCACCGTGGTGTTCGCCCGCGCGGTGCGCGGGGCGGAACGGCTCGATGCCGAAACCCGGCTGTTCGCAGAGAGCAGCCGCGCCGGGGTGCGGTTTCAGGCGACGCTGTGCGCGCTGGAGCTGCTGCTGCCGTAAAGCGCCGCCGCACGCTGCTCGAAGGCCTCCACCATCTTGCGGAAGGCGCGGTCGATATACTGGCCGGCCAGCATCTCGAACATCCGGTTCTTGAACGCGAACTCGACGCAGAACTCGATTTCGCACCCGCCCTCACCGTCGGGCGTGAAGGTCCAGCGATTGTCGAGATCGCGCAGCGGCCCGTCGACATAATGCACCCACAGCCGGTCGGGGCGTTCCTTGTGGACCCGGCTGGTGAACTTCTCGCGCAGCGCCTTGAAGCCGATCAGCATGTCGGCAACCATCTCGGTCCCGTCGTCGGAGCGGATCCGCGTCGCCACCACCCATGGCAGGAATTCGGGATAGCGGGCCACATCGGCCACCAGGTCGAACATCTGCGCCGGCGAATAGGGCAGCCGCCTGGTCTCGTGAATCCTGCGCATCAGCCGGCGTGCGGCACCGGCTTGCGCGCGGCCGGCCCACCCTCGCGGGCAGCGCGCATCTGGGCTTCGCGGGCCGCGCGCATCTGCGCGAAATCGTCACCGGCATGATAGCTCGACCGGGTCAGCGGGCTCGACGCCACCTGCAGGAACCCCTTGGCCCGGGCGATCGCGCCGAAGGCGGCGAAGGTCTTGGGCTCGACGAAATCCTCCACCCGGGCATGCCGGGGGGTGGGTTGCAGATACTGGCCCATGGTGATGAAATCGACATCGGCG
>JACIYY010000078.1 GCA_014359685.1 Porphyrobacter sp.
CGCTCAAGCGGCGCGGGCCATCAGCAACGGGGCGTAGAACCGCTCCACCTCGCCCATCACCTGCGCGGGATCGTCGATGAAGTTGGCGCGGTTGCGGAACTCGGCCGATCCCGGCAGCCCCCTGGTGTACCAGCCGAGGTGCTTGCGGGCGATCCTGACCCCCACCTGCGGGCCGTAATGGTCCAGCATCGCGCGATAATGCTCGACCAGCAGCGCATATTGCGCGTCGATTCCGGGGGCCGGGCGGTGCTCGCCGGTGCGCCACCAATGCATCACCTGCCCGGGCAGCCACGGCCGGCCATAGGCGCCGCGCCCGATCATCAGCCCGTCCGCGCCCGACTGGCGCAGCGCCGCGTCGGCATCCCCGATGCTGCAGATGTCGCCATTGACGATCACCGGCACGCCGACCGCCTGCTTGACCCGGCGCACGAAGCCCCAGTCGGCCTGCCCCTTGTACATCTGGTTGCGGGTGCGGCCGTGAACGGTGATCATCCGCGCGCCCAGATCCTCGGCGATCCGCGCCAGCTCGGGCGCGTTGAGGCTGGCATGGTCCCAGCCCATCCGCATCTTGACCGTCACCGGCACGCGGACCGCCCTGACCGTCGCGTCGATCAGCGCGGCGGCCAGCTTCAGGTCGCGCATCAGCGCGCTGCCGGCCTCGCCATTGACCACCTTCTTGACCGGACAGCCCATGTTGATGTCGATGATCGCCGCGCCGCGATCCTCGTTCAGCCTGGCCGCCTCGGCCATCTCGGCCGGCGAGCAGCCCGCCAGCTGGACCGACACCGGCTCCTCGCACGGGTCCCACGCGGCCTTCTGCAGCGACTGGCGGGTTTCGCGGATCATCGCCGGACTGGCGATCATCTCGGTGACGTTGAGGCCGCTGCCATAGCGCCGCACCAGCGTGCGGAACGGCATGTCCGTCACCCCGGTCATCGGCGCCAGCACCACCGGGCATTGGATCCGCACCGGGCCGATGGCGATCGGCCGCAGGGCCGGCGGGGTGGGGAGAGCGTTCATGGTCGGGGTGCCTGAAAATTAGGCAGCCGCATAA
>JACIYY010000079.1 GCA_014359685.1 Porphyrobacter sp.
TGATCGGGGCGAGCGTATGGCCGGGCGAGAATTGAACGCGAATTTCGGTTTTGCCGATGGTGAACCAGTCATCATCCTCGAACAACCGGTCCCACCGGGATCCGTCCGCAGGAAAGTCCGCCCGGCAATAGATGTCGCTCCAAAGTTTCTGGACCTCGACCACCTTCGCCCCGATCGCCCGCGGGGCGCCCAGTTTGTCAGCCAGGTAAAGGGCGGCTGAGAAGTGATCGGCGTGCGGATGCGTGTCGAGGATCCAGTCGACCGAGAGACCACGTTCCGCGACGAACGCCAGGATCACGTCTGCGTTGCGGGTGGCGGTCGCGCCGGCGATCGGGTCGAAATCGAGCACCGGGCCGATAATCGCGGCATGGTTGCTCGCGCGGTCGATCAGCATATATTGCCAGCTGCCGGTGGGTTCGTCCCACAGGGCGGCCACCGAGATCGTGTCGAAGTTGAAGAGGTCCACAGCGTCGCTCCTACCACTCAGTCACACGATAATCGTAAGTGTGCGGCTTTCAACAGCAGGACGGCCCAATCAGCGGACAGGCGCGACGCCAGCACACAGCCCGCCGTCCCGGCCCCAACCACGATATAGTCGACTTCCTGATCAGCCACTGGACCACCCCTGCCTGGCTCTGACGTGCATCGCGGAGCCGTTTGCCGCACGCGATTGCGTTGAAACCGAGAAGCCGCGGCTAGCGAAGGGTTCCCGGCACCAGCCGACGCGGGAATTCCTCGGCCACGACGCGTTGCGGCCACAGAAATGCCAGCCGGGAGAAGCTGATCCTCCAGGCGCCGTCCAGCTTGCGATAGTCCTCCTCGTACAGTCCGTAGGCCGCCATCGGAAGGGTTCGCAGGCCGGCATCGTTATGGACGCTTTCGAGATACCTGCGGTTGCTGGCAGTGGCCGGACCGGTCAGTTCGATCCACATATTGGTGTTGAAGTGCAGCCCGGTGAAGGGCGGCCGGCCCTTGAAGATCTCTCGAAAGCGCACGAGGATTTCGTCCCGTCCGTGCCAGATGCCGAAATGTGCGACGTCGAAGATCGCATCGGGTGTCAGAAGATCAGCCAGCCCGTCTATTTCGCACCCATCGATCAGGTGGGTATAGAGCACTCTCACCTTTTTGATCCGCTCGATCTCGAGTAGCTTGCGCAACTCTCCGATTTCCTCCGGGGTCAACGTCTCCTCGCTGCTCATCGCTTTTCTCCTTACCGGATCTGCCAGCCAGGACTACTGACCGGAGAATAAAGAACAAGCGGGTTTGCGAGTGCGGACTTCCGCCGATTGGCGGACACCTTTTACAGGCTTGTTCGGCGCCATATGCCAAGTGAAGCATGGCAGGCCCGACGAGGCGGGCGTGGCCAAGTTTGCGGATAAAGACGTCAGACTTTGCTTGCCAGAGTTCCTCGATGGCGTCGCGTCGGACTGGGCACCTAGCGTTGCCTGAGCGCCGCGACGCAGGCGGCGCGGTCGACCGGCTGGCCGTCGCTGACCCGCCGCGCCTCCACATGCGTGGCGACCGGCTCCGCGCCGGCACGCAGCGGATAGAGGAACACGTCGAGCACGCAGGGCGCGCCGGCGAATTGCAGCTTGTGCATGTCGCCCTCGCGCACATCCAGCCGCGGCGCCCCGAGCAGGCGCTGAACCCCGGCCGCGTCCTGTTCGATGATCGCCTCCAGCCCCGGCGCGCGCAGGATCTGCGGTGCGCGAAAGGCGGTGACGCGCGGCGGGGCGGGCCGCGCCGGCGGGGGGATGGTGGTCTCTCCGGGCGGGCGCGCGGGCGGCGGCGCGGGCGGCTGCGGGATGGTGGTGCAGGCCGCCAGCAGCGCCAGCAGCAGGGTCGCAGGCAGGCTCGCCAGCGGCGCGCGCCGAGGGGCAGAAGCGGGGGGTGAGGCGGACGGTGCGGGCATCGAACCTTGCGATTGCCGCGCCGAACGGGCAAGTCAACGCTGCGCGGCGGCGGCCTGCCCTGTGCGGCGGGCCGCCCGCCTCCCTTCCCCTCGATTGCATGGAACCGCATGTCCCAGCCCGCTTACGACGTGATCGCCATCGGCAACGCCATTGTCGATGTCATGGCCCCTTCCAGCGACGATCAGATCGGTCAGCTGGCGCTGGTGCGCGGCGCGATGACGCTGGTCGATGCCGATCGCGCCGCCACGCTCTATGACGCGATGGGCCCGGCGCGCGAGATTTCCGGCGGGTCGGCCGCCAACACCCTGGCCGGGCTGGCCGCGCTGGGCGGACGCTGCGCCTTCATCGGCCAGGTGGCCGACGACCAGCTGGGGGCGGTGTTCGCGCACGATATCCGCGCCGCCGGGATCGCCTTTGCCACCCCGCCCCGCCCCGGCGAGCCGCCGACCGCGCGCTGTCTGATCTTCGTCACCCCCGACGGGCAGCGGACGATGAACACCTTTCTGGGCGCGTCGCAGTTCCTGCCCGCCGGCGCCATCGATGCAGACGCGATCGCGGCCGCCAGCGTGCTGTATCTGGAAGGCTATCTGTGGGACCCGGAGGAGCCGCGCGCCGCGATGCGCCGGGCCATCGCCGCCGCGCGCGACGCCGGCCGCGAGGTCGCCTTCACCCTGTCCGATCCCTTCGTCATCGCCCGCCATGGCGAGGATTTCCGCCACCTGCTGCGCGAAGGGCTGATCGACATCCTGTTCGCCAACGAGGCCGAGCTGGCGGCGCTGACCGGAGCGGCGGAGATCGATGCGGGCCTTGCCGCGCTGGCGCCGCTGGTGCCGGTGCTGGTCGTGGCCCGCAGCGAGAAGGGGGCGGTGGCGCTGCGCCGGGGCGAGCGCGCGGCGGTCGCGGCCGAGCCGGTGGCGGCGGTGGTCGACACCACCGGCGCGGGCGACCTGTTCGCCGCCGGGTTCCTGTTCGGCCATGTCCGGGGCGAGCCGCTGGCCCGCTGCCTCGAACGCGGCGCCATCGCGGCGGCGGAGGTGATCAGCCATTGGGGCGCCCGGCCGGAAGCCGATCTCAACGCGCTGATGACCCGGCGGCTGGGCTGAGGATGAGGCACATGCGCCGGGCGCGGTAACGGATCGGCAAGACCTTGCCGGTAGACAGCAATGTTTGCTGGACGAGGGCGGCCCTGGATGGCGGGTTTCAAGAGTCTGGGTGCGTTGTCGCCTGACCGGAAGGTTTCGTTGGCGGTGATCGTCACCACGGCGGTCGTGGCGATCCTTGTCGTGAACGATATCGTCGCGCTGTTCGGGCACTCGCCGATGATGGCGGAGGCACGGGCATGGATCGGGGCGGTGGCGGGGACGATCATCCTGTCGCTGGTGATCCGGTATGCCGGTATGGCGCGCAGCGAAATGCACGAGCGCCAGCAGATGGGCGTGGCCGCCATGCAGGCGCGCCGGCAAATGGAAGAGCTGTTCAAGATGACGGACATGCTCCAGAGCGCGGCCGATTACGTCGACGCCAACGCAGTCGTGCACGCGACGGCGGAGGAGTTGCTGCCCGGCTTCGGCGGCGCGCTATATGTGTTCAACAATTCGCGCGACCGGCTCGACCTGTCGGGCAGCTGGAACTGGCCGGACGATGCCACGCCGCCGCCGGCGATCACCCCGTCGCAGTGCTGGGCGCTGAAGCGCGGCAAGCCGCATCTCAACGGTGGCGGCTCGTCGCTGGGCTGCGGGCACCATCCGGCCGGCACCACCGCGCTGGAGATCCCGATGGCGGCGCGTGGCGAGATCCTCGGCCTGTTGATCGTGCGGGCAGGTGACGCCGACGCGGCCGGCCAGCTGCGGGGGCGGGAGCGTCTTGTCGCCGTGCTGGCGGATTCGATGTCGCTGGCGCTGTCGAACATCGCGCTGCGCGAAAAGCTGCGGACCCAGGCACTGCGCGATGCGCTGACCGGCCTCTACAACCGCCGCTACATGGAAGACGCGCTGGAGCGCCATGCCAGCCTGTCCGAGAGCAGCCACAAGCCGCTGGCCGTGATCATGATCGACCTCGACCACTTCAAGCGCCTCAACGACGAGCACGGCCATGCCGCCGGCGATGCGGTGCTGCGTGAGGCGGCGGCCGCGATCATCGGTGCGATCCGCCCCAGCGACATTGCCTGCCGTTACGGCGGGGAGGAGCTGGTGGTGATCCTGCCCGATTGCGGGCTGGACGATGCGATGGCCCGCGCGGAGACGCTGCGCGCGCGGATCGAGAGCCTGTCCGAGATCCACGCGATGCGGATCACCGCCTCCTTCGGCGTTGCCGCCGCGCCCGATGCTGCGCCCGACGGGTCGAGCCTGATCGCGGCCGCCGATGCGGCGCTCTACCGGGCCAAGGCAGCGGGCCGCAACCGGGTCGAGGCGGCGACGCGGATCGGCCATCTCGCCATCGCCGCCGAGTAGCGGGCCGCCGGGCGGGCGCGCTAGCCGGCCCCGCCTTCGGCCCGCGCCACTTCGCGCCAGCCGATGTCGCGGCGGCAGAAGCCGGTGGGGAAATCGAGCGCGTCGACCGCGCGATAGGCCCGCGCCTGCGCCTCGGCCACGCTGGCGCCGGTGGCGGTGACCGCCAGCACCCGGCCGCCGGTGGCCACCAGCGCCCCGGTCTCGTCGAACCCGGTCCCGGCGTGGAACACCTTGGCGCCGGTCGCCTCCGCCGCCGCGATCCCGCCGATCGCGCCGCCGCGCTCGGGCGTGCCGGGATAGCCGCGCGCGGCCACCACCACGGTGAGCGCCGCATCCCGGCTGAAGCGCGCCGGCGGCATCGCGGCGAGGCGGTTCTCGGCACAGGCGAGCAGGTATTCGCCAAGGTCGCCGTCCAGCCGCATCATCAGCACCTGCGCCTCCGGATCGCCGAAGCGGCAATTGTATTCGACCAGCCTGGGCCCTTGGGCGGTCAGCATGATCCCGGCATAGAGCACGCCCGAATAGGGCGCGCCTTCGGCCACCATCGCCTCGATCGTGGGCACGATGATCCGCCTGAGCACCTGCGCGTGGAGATCGGCGGTCAGCACCGCAGCCGGGCTGTAGGCGCCCATCCCGCCGGTATTGGGGCCGGTGTCGCGGTCGCCCACCCGCTTGTGATCCTGCGCGGTGCCGAAGGGCAGCACGGTTGGCCCGTCCGCAAGCGCGAACACGCTGACCTCCTCGCCGTCCATGAACTCCTCGATCACCAGCGATGCGCCGGCCGCGCCGAAGGCGCCCGCGAAGATGTCGCCGATCGCCGCCTCGGCCGCCGCGCGGTCGGGTGCGATCACCACGCCCTTGCCGGCGGCGAGGCCATCGGCCTTGAGCACGTAGGGCGCGGCAAAGCCGTCCAGCGCCGCCAGCGCCTCCGCCGCGCTGGCGGCGCGGACATAGGCGGCGGTGGGGATGCCGTGCCGGCGGCACAGATCCTTGGTGAAGCCCTTGCTGCCTTCCAGCTGCGCCGCCGCGCGCGAGGGGCCGAACACGGCGATCCCTTCGGCCCGCAGCGAATCGGCGAGGCCATCGACCAGCGGCCCTTCCGGCCCGATCACCACCAGCCCGATCCTCTCCTGCTCGCAGAAGGCGATCACCAGCTCGTGATCGGTGGTGTCCATGTCGAAGCAGGTGGCGTGTTCGGCGATGCCCGGATTGCCGGGCGCGGCGAACAGCTTGCTGCCACCTTCCAGCAGCCGGGATTGCGCCAGCTTCCAGGCGAGCGCATGTTCGCGGCCGCCCCCTCCCAGCAGCAGGATGTTCATGCCCGGCCCTTCCCATAACGACGATTTCGCGCCCGAAGGCGGGCTGTTAGCCAAGGCGCGGTCCGGGGACAATTCCGCGCCGCTGACCATCAGCGAGATTTCCCAGCTGCTGAAGCGGACGGTGGAGGACCGCTTCGCCCATGTCGCGCTGCGCGGCGAGCTGTCGGGCGTCAAGCGCGCGGCCAGCGGGCACCTTTATTGCTGCCTGAAGGACGATGGCGCGGTGATCGACGGGGTGATGTGGCGGACCCAGGCCGGCCGGCTGCCCTTCGTGCCGGAGGACGGGATCGAGGTGATCGCCCGGGGGCGGCTGACCACCTATCCCGGTCGGTCCAAATACCAGATCGTGATCGAGGCGATGGAGATCGCCGGCGAGGGCGCGCTGCTGGCGCTGCTCGACAAGACGCGGCGGCGGCTGGAGGCGGAGGGGCTGTTCGCGGCCGAGCGCAAGCTGGCGCTGCCGTTCCTGCCGCGCACCATCGGCGTCGTCACCTCGCCCACAGGGGCGGTGATCCGCGACATCCTCCACCGTCTCGCCGACCGGTTCCCGGTCCATGTGCTGGTGTGGCCGGTGCTGGTGCAGGGGCAGGGCGCGGCCGAGCAGGTGGCGGCGGCGATCGACGGCTTCGGGGCCATCGCCGCCGGCGGCCCGCTGCCCCGGCCCGAGCTGGTGATCGTGGCGCGCGGCGGCGGCTCGATCGAGGATCTGTGGGCCTTCAACGAGGAGGTGGTGGTGCGCAGCCTGGCCGCCTGCCCGATCCCGACGATCAGCGCGGTCGGGCACGAGACCGACACCACGCTCGCCGATTTCGCTGCCGACCGGCGCGCCCCGACCCCCAGCGCCGCCGCCGAGATGGCGGTGCCGGTGCGGCGCGACCTGGCCGCCACGCTGGACGGGCTGGCGCTGCGCCAGCGCCGCTGCGCGCTGCGCCCGGTCGAACTGGGGCGCGAGCGGCTGGAGCAGCGGGTCGCCCGCCTGCCCCGCCCGCAGGCGCTCGCCGCCGCACCGCAACAG
>JACIYY010000008.1 GCA_014359685.1 Porphyrobacter sp.
CGGGTGGCGAGCCGCGCCAGCTGGGATCGCTGCTGGTGCAGACGCTGCTGCTATATGCGGTGCTGGTCGGCGGGCTCGCCGTGCTGCTGCGGCGGATCACCCGGCCGCTGGCGGCGCTGACCGCGCGGGTCGAAACCTTCGCCCAAACCCGCGCCACAAATGGCCAGGTGGAGCCGAGCGGCCCCAGCGACATGCGCCGGCTGATCGTCGCGCACAATGCGATGGAGGCGCACATCGCCGCGCTGCTGGACGAGAAGGACGTGATGCTGGGCGCCATCGGCCACGATCTCAAGACCCCGCTGGCGGCGCTGCGGGTGCGGATCGAGACGGTCGAGGACGCGGCCGAGCGCGCCCGCATGGCCGCCACCATCGAGGATATCGCCCGCTCGCTCGACGACATCCTCTCGCTGGCCCGCATCGGGCGCTCCACCGACCCCTTCGAGCGCACCGATCTTGCCGCGCTGCTCGCCTCGGTGGTCGAGGAATACGAGGATATGGGCGAGCCGGTGGTGCTGGCCGACAGCGACCGGATGGCACTGCCGCTGCGCGCCACCTGGCTGCGCCGGGCGCTGCGCAACCTGATCGACAACGCGCTGCGCTATGGCGGGCGGGCGCGGGTCTCGCTGCACCGGCAGGGCGGCAGGGGCGCGCAGGGCGGCGAATGGGCGGTGGTGCGGGTCGAGGATGACGGGCCGGGCATCCCCGATGGCGCCATCGCCGCGATGATGGAGCCGTTCGCCCGCGGCGAGGCATCGCGCAACCGGGAGACCGGCGGCGCCGGGCTGGGGCTGACGCTGGCGCGCGCCATCGCCGAACAGCATCGCGGCCAGCTGGTCCTCGCCAACCGCACCGGTCCCGATGGCCGAGTCGCCGGGCTGGTGGCGGAGCTGCGGCTGCCCTTGTCCTGAGCGTTGCGGTTGTCCGCGCGTCATCTGCCCGCTTGCGGCCGCGCGCCGCCAGTGCCAAGCTACCGGTAATCAATGAAACCTTTCCCGGAGCGCATCTTGAAAACACCCCTGCTGGCCGCCTTCACCGCCCTGCTGCTCTCCGGCTGTGCCGCCACCGCACCGTTGAACGAGGCTGCAGCGCCTGCACCGGCCGGCGGCTTCACCACCGCACCGCTGCCGCCCTCGGTGCCGAGCGACCTGCCGCGCACCGCGCGCCCGCTGCATTATGCGATCCATGTCGTCCCCGATGCCGCGAAGCTGACCTTTTCCGGCAGCGAGACGATCGACCTCGAAGTGTTCGAGCAGACCGATGCGCTGGTGCTGCACGCGGTCGATCTGGCCATTGCCGAGGCGCGGCTGTCGCCGGCCGGCACCGTCGGCCAGGGCGCGGGCGGCGGCGCGGTGCTGAGCGCGCGGATGGACCCCGACCGGCAGACCGTCAGCCTGTCCGCGCCAGGGCCGATCGCGCCCGGCCGCTACCGGCTCGCCCTGTCCTATACCGGCATCATCAACACCCAGGCCAACGGGCTGTTCGCGCTCGATTACCCCGACAAGCGGACCGGCGAGACGAAGCGCGGCCTGTTCACCCAGTTCGAGGCGCCCGACGCGCGCCGCTTCGCGCCGATGTTCGATGAACCGAGCTACAAGGCGACCTTCGACCTCGCCGCCACCGTCCCGGCCGGTCAGATGGCGGTCAGCAACATGCCGGTCGCGAGCGAACAGGTGCTGGGCGATGGCACCAAGCGCGTGACCTTCGCCACCACACCCAAGATGTCGAGCTATCTGCTGTTCTTCGGCCTCGGCGAGTTCGAGCGGGTGAGCAAGCCCGCCACAGGCGGGGTCGAGGTCGGAATCGTCGCGCCCGCGGGCAGCGGCACCCAGACCGCCTATGCGCTCGACACGCTGGCGCCGATGGTCGGCTATTTCACCGATTATTTCGGGGTCCCCTATCCGCTGCCCAAGCTCGACAACATCGCAGGGCCCGGCGAATCGCAGTTCTTCGGGGCGATGGAGAACTGGGGCGCGATCTTCACCTTCGAACGGATCCTGCTCGAAGACCCGGCCGTGACCAGCGCCGCCACCCGCCAGCAGATCTTCTCCACCCAGGCGCACGAGGTTGCGCACCAATGGTTCGGCAATATTGTCACCATGGCGTGGTGGGACGATCTGTGGCTGAACGAAGGCTTCGCCAGCTGGATCGAGACCAAGGCCACCGACCATTTCAACCCCGGCTGGCACGCGCTGCTGACGCGGGTCAATGGGCGCGAGGCGGCGATGGCGCTGGACAGCTTCGCCACCACCCACCCGGTGGTGCAGGAAATCCGCACCGTCGCCGAAACCAGCCAGGCCTTCGATGCCATCGCCTACCAGAAGGGCGAGGCGGTGCTCGCCATGCTCGAATCCTTTGCCGGCGAGGCGGTGTGGCGCGACGGGCTGCGCGCCTATATCGCCCAGCATTCCTACGGCAACACGGTCAGCGACGATCTGTGGCGGGCGGTGGAGAATGCCGGCGCCACCGGGCTGACCGCCATCGCCCATGACTTCACCCGCCAGCCCGGCGTGCCACTGGTGCGCGCCGATGCGACCTGCACCGACGGGCGCACCCGGCTGACCCTGACGCAGAGCGAGTTCAGCCGCGACCGCGCGGACGAGGTCGCCGCCAACCCGCAACGCTGGCGCGTGCCGCTGCTGGTCAGCGTCGCGGGCGCAGCCCCGGTGCGCGAGGTGCTGGAGGGCAGCGCCGAGATGGATCTTGCCGGTTGCGGCCCGGTGCTGGTGAACAGCGGGCAGCTCGGCTATTACCGCTCGCTCGTCTCGCCGCAGATGGCCGCCGCGCTGACCACCGCGCTGCCGCAGCTGGCGCCGATCGACCAGCTGGGCGTGGTGCGCGACAATTGGTCGCTGGCGCAGGCCGGCTACCAGCCGGCGGGCATCGCGCTGGAGATGCTGGCGGCGGTCCCGGCCGACGCCAACCCGGTCGTCGCCGAAGGCGTGGTCGAACGCTGGAGCGTGATCCACGATCTGCTGGAGGACGAGGCCGACAAGATTGCGGTGCGCGATCTGGTCGCCGCCCACTGGCTGCCGCGCCTGGCCCAGCTCGGCTACGATCCGCGCCCTGACGAGCCTTTGGCCGAGGCCACGCTGCGCGCGCAGCTGATCGCGACGCTGGGGGCGATGGAAGAGCCGGGCGTGCTCGCGCAGGCGCGCACCCGCTTCGCCCGGCTGCGCGAGGACCCCAAGGCGCTCGACGGGCCGCTCAAGGCCACCTGGCTGCAGGTCGCCGGGCGCAACGCCACTCCGTCCGAATGGACGATGCTGGCGGAGATCGCCGCCAAGTCGAGCAGCACGGCCGAGCGGCAGGTGCTCTATCAGCGGCTCGGCGGGGTCGCCGACGAGGCGCTGGCGCGGCGCGCGCTGGCGCTGGCGCTGACCGGGGAGGCCGGCACCAGCAGCTCGCGCATCATCTCCGCCGTCGCCGCCGAGCATCCCGAGCTGGCCTTCGACTTCGCCATCGCCAACCGCGCGCGGGTCGAGCAGCTGGTCGACAATTCGGCGCGCGCGCGCTTCTTCGCCAACCTCGCCCGGCAATCGGATGACGAGGCGATCCTCGCCCGGCTCGAGCAGCTCCGCGCCGAAACGCCCGAGGACGAGCGGCGCGCGGTCGATCAGGTGATCGCTTCGCTGCGCCAGCGTTTCGCCAGCGAACCGCAGCTGCGCACGGAGATCGGCGCCTGGCTGGCAGCGCGCTGAGCGGGCCGCCGGCGATCCGCAGCCGGCGGAGGGCGGCCAGGCGATAGACTTGGCCGCGTTTGGCGGTAGAGCGATGCCGATGGCCGCGACCCGCCCCTTCGTGCTGCTCGACGATGCGCGCGCCGACGGCGCGGGCGAGGCGCTGCTGTTCGAAGACCCGGCCGCTTTGTTCGTCGCCCACACGCCCGATGCCGTGGCCCCGGCGCTGGCGGCGGCGGAGGCGGCACGGGCGGCGCAGGGCGGGACTCTGGCCGGCTATCTCGCTTATGAGGCCGGGCTGGCGCTCGAACCCCGGCTCGCCCCGCGCGCCGCCGCGCGCAGCGGGGCCGCCGGGCCGCTGGTGTGGTTCGGGCTGTTTGCCCGCCCCATCCGGATCGCCGCCGCCGATCTGCCGGGCTGGCTGGCCGAACGCGGCGGCGCGGCCCCGGCCTCGATCGGGCCGCTGGTGCCGCAGACCGGCCCCGGCGACTACCTCGCCGCCTTCGCCACGCTGCAACAGGCGATCCGCGATGGTGAGATCTATCAGGCCAATCTGACGCTGCGGCTGGAGGGCGCGGCCAGCGGCGATCCGGTGGCGCTCTATGCCGCGATCCGGCCGGCGGCGCAGGTGCCGCATGGCGCGCTGGTGTTCGATGGATCGCACTGGCTGCTCAGCTTCAGCCCGGAGCTGTTCTTCGCCCTCGACGGGCGCGCCGCGATTGCCCGGCCGATGAAGGGCACCGCCCCGCGCGGGCAAGATGCGGCCGAGGACGCGGCCTTGCGCGCGGGCCTCGCCGCTTCCGCCAAGGACAGGGCCGAGAACCTGATGATCGTCGATCTGATCCGCAACGACCTGTCGCGGGTCGCCCGGCCGGGCAGCGTGCGGGTCGAGGACCGCTTCGCCATCGAGAGCTACCCCACGCTCCACGCGATGGTCTCCACGGTGCGCGCCGAGCTTGCCGAAGGAGCGGGCGCGATCGACCTGCTGCGCGCGCTGTTCCCGTGCGGATCGATCACCGGGGCGCCCAAGATCCGGGCGATGGAATGGATCGACACGGTCGAGGCCGATGCGCGCGGGCCCTATTGCGGCGCGATCGGCCGGATCGGCAGCGCGCCCGACGGGCAGGCGCAGGCCGAGTTCAGCGTGGCGATCCGCACCATCCGCCTGACCCCTGGCGAGAACCAGCGCCACCGTGCGGTGCTGGGCGTCGGCGGCGCGGTGGTGGCCGATAGCGAGGCGATGGCCGAATGGCGCGAATGCCTGGTCAAGGGCGGGTTCGCGCGCGGCGCCGCCGGCGGGCACGATCTGATCGAGACGATGCGTTGCCAGCCGGGCGAGGGCGCGCTGAACCTGGCGCTGCATCTCGACCGCATGGCCGCCAGCGCGGCGGCGCTGGGCTTCGCCTTCGACCGCGCGCTGGCGCAGCAGCGGGTCGCGGCGCTGGCCGACGGGCTGGACCAGCCGGCGCGGCTGCGGCTGCTGCTGTCGCGCGGCGGCGCGCTGGCGGTGGAGAGCGCGCCGCTGCCGCCGCCGCTGCCCGACCCGGCGCCGTGCCTCGCTTTGCCGCTGCCGGTGGTGGCGGGCGACTGGCGGTTGCGCCACAAGAGCACCGACCGCCAGTTCTACGATGCAGCCCTTGCCGCCGCGCGCGCGGCCGGGGCGGCAGAGGCGGTGCTGGTGCGGCCCGACGGGCTCGTCACCGAAGGCAGCTTCAGCACTCTTTATGTCGAGCGCGACGGCCGCTTGCTGACCCCGCCCGCCGGGCTGGGCCTGCTGCCCGGCGTCGGCCGGCGCAGGCTGATCGAGGAGGGGCGGGCGATGGAGGCCGAATTGACGCTGGATGATCTTGCCACAGGCTTCTGGATCGGCA
>JACIYY010000080.1 GCA_014359685.1 Porphyrobacter sp.
GTCGCCCGCCTGCCCCGCCCGCAGGCGCTCGCCGCCGCACCGCAACAGCGGCTCGACGACCTGGCCGAGCGGCTGCGGCGCGGCCTTGCCGACCGCGCGGTGCGGGCGCGCGAGCGGCTGGCGGCGGAGCCGGCGCGGCTGTCGCTCGCGCTGCTGCGCCAGCAGGTGATTGCCGCCAGAGGGGCGCTGGCCGCCACCCGGCTGCGCCCCGCGCTGCTGGAACGCGCATGGGCCGAGCGGCGCGAGCGGCTGGCCGCGCTCGACCGCGTGCGCCGCCAGCTCGACCCGGAGGCGCCGCTCCAGCGCGGCTATGCGCTGGTCAGCGCCCCCGGCCATGCGGTCATCGCCAGCCGCGCGCTGGCCGAGCGGCAGGACGCGCTGACGCTGAAATTCGCCGACGGCGCCCTGGCGGTGGTCCCGGCCGGCGGAGAGGCCGCGCCCGCGCCGCGCAAGCCACCGGCGAAAGGCGGCCGGACGCCCGGATACGACCAGCCGAAATTGCTATGACCCGCTTCCCTTTGCTAAGGTGCCTGCCATGCTGATGACCTCCGGCGAGCAACCCGCCACCCTCGTTTACGGCCCCAACGGCTTTCGCATGGTTCGCACCGGGCGCTTCGTGACCTGCGCGGTGAGCGGGGCGGCGATCCCGCTGGAGGAGCTGCGGTACTGGAGCGTCGAGCGGCAGGAGCCCTATGCCAGCGCCGTGATCGCCACCCGGCAGCTGCTCGCCGACCAGTGAGGCGCGCCTTCGCGGCGGCCATCGCCCTTGTGACCGCAGGCTGCGTCGCCGCCGGCGATGGCGCCGGGCAGGCCGGGGACGTGGCGGTGGTGCAGGCGGTGCCGGTGCGCGCTCCTGCGCCCGCCGTCCCGCCGGTGACCGCCGGGCCGACCACCTTCCTGTTCAGCGGCGAGCTGACCCAGGGCGGCTGGATCAGGGGGCAGGCGCCGGCCGGCACGGTCGCGGCGCGGCTCGGCGCCGAGGCGCTGGCGCTCGACCGGGAGGGACGCTTCTTCGCCGCCTTCGACCGCGATGCCGGCCCGGCCGTGACGCTCAGTGCGACGCTGGATGACGGCACAAGCATCGCGAGCCCGCTGGCGATCGCGCCGCGCGACTGGGCGATCGAGCGGGTCAATGTCGCGCGCACCGGCGGCCGTCCCTCGCAGGCCTTCCTGCGCATCCGCCGGCCGGAGCTGGCCCGCATCGCCGCCGCCCGCGCGCTCGACACCGGCAGCGAGGGGTGGCGGCAGGACTTCATCTGGCCGGTCACCGGGCGGATCTCCGGCCGGTTCGGCTCACAGCGGATCTATCGCGGCGAGCCGGGCAGCTACCATTCGGGCATCGACATCGCCACCGGCGAGAGCGGCACGGCCTATCTGGCGCCGGCCGATGGGGTGGTGGTGCTGGCGGCCGAGGATGAGCCGTTCTCGCTGGAGGGCAAGCTGCTGATGATCGACCATGGGATGGGCCTCAACAGCGCATTCCTGCATTCTTCCGCCCTGCTGGTGCGCGAGGGCGAGCGGGTCCGGCAGGGTCAGCCGATCGGGCGCATCGGCGCCACCGGGCGCGCCAGCGGGCCTCACCTGCACTGGAGCCTGAAATGGCGCGATGCCCGGCTCGACCCGCTGCTGTTCACCGGCCCGATGGATTGATCCGGCGCCCGGGCCGCCGCCGGTGACCGGGGGCGGTCCGCCTTCGTCGCGCTGGTCGCGAGAGCGGCGCCGGCGGCTGCTGGCGGCGGCGCTGCTGTGCCTGCTGGTCGCCCCCGGCACCTGGTGGCGCGCGGCCGAGCCGGTGCCCGACGGGCGCGACATCCTGACCCTCCGCCCGCTCGCCGCACTCCGGCCGGCGGGCTGGCCCGCGCCGTTGCGGCTGCGCGGCATCTGGCATCTGGACAGTCCCAATACCCGCTTCGGCGGGTACTCCGCGCTGGTCGCGCTGCCCGGCGGGCGGCTGGCCGCCTATAGCGATCGCGGCACCGCGCTGGTGTTCACAGAGCCAGGCCGGGGGCCGGCCGCGCCGCGCTTCCGAGACTTCCCGCTCAAGGATCCGGTGCGCTGGTTCAGGGACATCGAGGCGGCAACGCGCGATCCCGAGACCGGGCGGCAGTGGATCGCGATCGAGACCATCAATCTGGTGGCCCGGCTGGACGCCAATGGCCGGCCCGAGGACCATGGCTATCCGCCCCAGATGCAGGACTGGCCCTATAATCGCGGCGCGGAGGCGATGCTGCGCTTGCCCGATGGCCGCTTCGTGGTGCTGGGGGAAAGCACGGCCAATCTCGGCAGCACCGCCGGGCCGGGGCTGCTCTATCCCGGCGATCCGCTGGCGGGCGATGCGGCGCTGCGCTTCCGCTTCGTGCCGCCGCGCGGCTATCGGCCGACCGACATGGCCAGCCTGCCGGATGGGCGGGTGCTGATCCTGCTGCGCTCGCTGGATCTGGCGGTCCCACCCTTCGCGGCGCTGCTGGTGGTGGCGGACCCGGCGCGCATCCGCGCCGGCGAGGCATGGCCCTGGGCGCGTCTGGCGCGGATCAGTCCGCCTTTGCCGCGCGACAATTACGAAGGGCTGGCGGCCCGCCCGGCCGCCGATGGCGGGACCGAGATCTGGATCATCTCCGACGACAACAATGCCGGCATCCAGCGCACATTGCTGCTC
>JACIYY010000081.1 GCA_014359685.1 Porphyrobacter sp.
TCACGGCAGGCGTGGCGCCGATCATCTGCGAGGTCGACCGGCTCGACCAGATCGCCCCCGCGCTGGAGGCCGGCGCCGACCACCTGCTGCTCGACAACATGGACCCCGCCACGCTGCGGCAGGCGGTGGCGCTGGTTGCCGGGCGGGTGCCGACCGAGGCCTCCGGCGGGGTGACGCTGGAAACGATCGGCGCGATCGCTGCCACCGGGGTCGATTTCGTCTCGGTCGGGCGCCTGACGCAAAGCGCCCCGGCGGCCGACATCGGGCTCGACTTCACCCCGCTGTAGAGCGGGGACCGGCGCCCTCTCGACCGGCGGGCGTCCCCCGCGCCTAGCGTCGCTCGGCGAAGAAGCCGCGCAGCAGCGCCGCCGCCTCGGCTTCGCCGATCCCGGGATAGATTTCGGGCCGGTGCAGGCATTGCGGCTGGTCGAACACCCGCGCGCCATGCTCCACCGCGCCGCCCTTGGGATCGGCGGCGGCGTAATAGAGCCGGGCGATGCGCGCATGGACGATCGCGCCCGCGCACATTGCGCACGGCTCCAGCGTAACCCACAGCTCGCACCCGTCGAGCCGTTCGCTGCCCAGCGCGGCGGCGGCGCGGCGCAGCGCCAGCACCTCGGCATGGGCGGTCGGATCGGCCAGCGCGCGTGGGGCATTGTGGGCGGTGGCGATGACCTGTCCGCGCCGCGTCACCACGGCGCCCACCGGCACCTCGCCCGCCGCCGCCGCCGCCTGCGCCTCGGCCAGCGCCTGCACCATTGGGGGGGGGAGCGGCCAGCGCGTCATGGCGGCGCGCTACAAGCCGCGCGCCCGCTCGGCAATCGCCGCCGGCTTGACGGAGCGGCAGGCCGCCGCTATGCGCGCCGCTTCCCGATTTTCGGCACACCCGTATCCTTTTTGAGAGAGCATCATGTCGCGCATCTGCGAACTGACCGGCAAGGGCCGCCAGATCGGCCACAATGTGAGCCACGCGAACAACAAGACCAAGCGCGTCTTCCTGCCCAACCTGCAGAACGTCACGCTGCTGTCCGAAGGGCTCGACCGCAGCTTCAAGTTCCGCGTCTCCACGCACGGTCTGCGCTCGGTGGAACACAATGGCGGGCTCGACAGCTGGCTGCTCAAGACCGCCGACGACAAGCTCAGCACCCGCGCCCGCAAGGTCAAGCGCGAGCTGAAGAAGGCCGCGGCCCCCGCCGCCTGAAACCCCGCGCCGGCTCATTCCGGCGCTGTTTCACGTGGAACATCGCTGGAACGGCGACCGTCCCACCAGAGTCCGAGCAGCAATGTGCGCTGGATGCCGGCATTGTTGTCGTCGGAGATGATCCAGATC
>JACIYY010000082.1 GCA_014359685.1 Porphyrobacter sp.
TGACGAAACAAGGCGGGCGCATGACGAAACAAGCGGGGGGAGACGCCGGCCAGCCGGCCGACCCCTCCCCCGGTCGTCGTCAGCCGTTCCTGAGATCGAACCGATCGGCGTCCATCACCTTGACCCAGGCCGCGGCGAAGTCCTTCACGAACATCTCGCCCGCATCGGCCGAGGCATAGACCTCCGCCAGCGCGCGCAGCTGCGAATTGGCGCCGAACACCAGATCAGTGCGGGTGGCGGTCCACTTCTCTTCGTGCGTCTCGCGGTCGGTGCCCACGAACACCTCGTCGCCGCGATCGTCGACCTCCTTCCACGCGGTGCCCATGTCGAGCAGGTTGACGAAGAAGTCGTTGCTCAGCTGCCCGACCCGGTCGGTCAGCACGCCGTGCGGCGAATTGCCCTGGTTGGCGCCCAGCACCCGCATCCCGCCGACCAGCACCGCCATCTCGGGCGCGGTCAGCCCCAGCAGCTGCGCACGGTCGACCAGCAGCTCCTCGGTCGGCACGCTGAAGCGCACCTGCAGATAGTTGCGGAAGCCATCGGCCCGCGGTTCCAGCACGTCGAAGCTTTCCGCATCGGTCTGCTCCTCGGTGGCATCGACCCGGCCGGGCGAGAACGGCACGGTGATGTCGTGCCCGGCATCGCGCGCCGCCTTCTCCACCGCCGCGCTGCCGCCCAGCACGATCAGGTCGGCAAGGCTGACCTTGGCCGCGCCCCTGGCGTCGAACTCGGCCTTGATCCGCTCCAGCGTGGAGAGAACCTTGTCCAGCTCCTGCGGATCGTTGACCGCCCAGCCGCGCTGCGGCGCCAGCCGGATGCGCGCGCCATTGGCGCCGCCGCGATGGTCCGATCCGCGATAGGTGGAGGCTGATCCCCAGGCCGCCTTGACCAGCTCGCTGACCGACAGCCCGCTGGCAAGGATCGCCTGCTTCAGCCCGGCAAAATCGCTCTCGCTCGCCTGCTCGTAATCGGCGCGCGGCAGCGGGTCCTGCCAGATCAGGTCTTCAGGTGGCACCTCCGGCCCCAGATAACGGGTCTTGGGACCCATGTCGCGGTGGCACAGCTTGAACCAGGCGCGGGCGAAGGCGTCCTCGAAATAGGCCGGGTCGGCGCGGAATGTCTCCATCACCTTCCGGTATTCAGGGTCGACCTTCAACGCCATGTCGGCGGTGGTCATCATCGTCGGCACCTTTACGCCGGGCGTGTGCGCCTTGGGGGCGAGCGTTTCGGGCGGGTTGCCGACCGGCTGCCACTGCTTGGCCCCGGCAGGGCTGCGGACCAGCTCGTATTCGTGGTCGAGCAGCATGTCGAAATAGCTCATGTCCCACTTGGTCGGGGTCGGGGTCCAGGCGCCTTCGAGGCCGCTGGTGATGGTGTGATCGCCGATCCCGCTCTCATGCCGGCTCTGCCAGCCGAGGCCCTGCTGGGCGATGTCCGCCCCCTCCGGCTCGGGGCCGACCAGCGAGGCGTCGCCGGCCCCGTGGCACTTGCCGAACGTGTGACCGCCGACGGTCAGCGCCACGGTCTCCTCGTCGTTCATGCCCATCCGGCTGAAGGTCTCGCGGATGTCGCGCGCCGATTTCAGCGGGTCGGGTTCGCCGCCCGGCCCTTCGGGATTGACATAGATCAGGCCCATCTGGATCGCCGCCAGCGGGTCTTCCAGCGCGCGGCCTTCCCGCTCGTCGATGCGGGTCTTGTTGTTCTCGTCCCCAACCCAGAACTCCTCGGTGCCCCAATAGACGTCCTTGTCCGGCTCCCACACATCGGCCCGGCCACCGCCGAAGCCGAACACCGGCGCGCCCATCGATTCGAAGGCGACATTGCCGGCCATGATGATCAGATCGGCCCAGCTCAGCTTCTGGCCGTATTTCTGCTTGATCGGCCACAGCAGCCGCCGCGCCTTGTCGAGATTGGCGTTGTCGGGCCAGGAATTGAGCGGGGCAAAGCGCTGCTGCCCCGAATTGGCCCCGCCGCGCCCGTCGCCGGTGCGGTAGGTGCCGGCGCTGTGCCAGGCCATGCGGATGAAGAACGGGCCGTAATGCCCGTAATCGGCCGGCCACCACGGCTGGCTGTCGGTCATCAGCGCTTTCACGTCGTCCTTGACCGCCTGGTAGTCGAGCGAGCGGAACGCCTGCACATAGTCGAACCCGTCGCCCATCGGGTTGCCGTGGCGGCCATGCTGGTGGAGGATCTCCAGACTCAGCTGGTTGGGCCACCAGTCGCGATTGGTGCGCCCGAGCAGCGAGCGCCGCGCTGCGCGCTCTTCCGCCGGGCTGCCGTCGAGCGGGTCTGCGCCGGTCTTCATGTCCATCTCTCTCTCCTCGTGTCGATCCGATGCGGCCTGCCGAAATCTGCACAAGACATCGGCAGAATCGGGGCGGCGGAACAGGCACAGCCTACAATCCGCCGCCCATGCGGCCAAACGCGGCTTTCCGATGAGATTGAACGATTATTCGCGTGGGGCCGCGCCGGGAACCACCGCCGATCGCTGCATCAGGCCCGGTCGCGCGGCCACGCAAAAGGGCGCCCCGCCAGCGGCGAGGCGCCCTGCAATGAAGCCCTGCAATGAAGCCGGGGCTATGGCGCCTGCGGTCAGGCCGCCTCGGCGACCGCCGCCGCCACCGGCTCGTTGCGGATCAGATAATCGAAGGCCGACAGCGCCGCCTTCGATCCTTCGCCCATGGCAATGATGATCTGCTTGTAGGGCACGATCGTCGCATCGCCGGCGGCGAAGATGCCGGGCAGGTTGGTCGCGGCATGATCGTCGATCACGATCTCGCCGAAGCGCGACAGCGCCACCCCGCTGTCCTTCAGCCATTCGGTGTTGGGCACCAGCCCGATCTGGACGAACACCCCCTCCAGCGCGATGGTCTGCTCGGTCCCGCTGGCGCGGTCCTTCCACACCAGCCCGTCGACCCGCTCGCCGTCGCCTGTCACCTGCGTGGTCTGGGCGTTGAGCAGCACCTCGACATTGGTCATCGAGCGCAGCTTGTCCTGCAGCACCTGGTCGGCGCGCAGCTTGCTGTCGAACTCGATCAGCGTGACGTGGCTGACGATGTTGGCAAGGTCGATCGCCGCCTCGACGCCCGAATTGCCGCCGCCGATCACCGCCACCCGCTTGCCCTTGAACAGCGGCCCGTCGCAATGCGGGCAATAGGCGACGCCCTTGTTGCGGTACTCCTGCTCGCCCGGAACGCCGAGATTGCGCCAGCGCGCCCCGGTGGCGAGGATCACCGCGCGCGCCTTCAGCGATGCGCCGTTGTCGAACACCACCTCGTGCCAGCCGCCCTTCTCGCGCGCCGGGATCAGCGTCCTGGCGGTGGCGAGGGTCATCAGGTCGATGTCGTATTCGCGCACATGGCTTTCCAGCTGCGCGGCCAGCTTGGGGCCTTCGGTATAGGGGATGGAGATGAAGTTCTCGATCCCCATCGGGTCCTGCAC
>JACIYY010000083.1 GCA_014359685.1 Porphyrobacter sp.
TTCGGGCAGGAGACCTTCGCGGTCGACACCCATGTCTTCCGGGTCTGCAACCGCACCGGGCTGGCCCCCGGCAAGACGCCCGAACAGGTCGAGGCCAAGCTGGAGAAACGGGTGCCGCAGCCGTTCCGGCGCCATGCCCATCACTGGCTGATCCTCCACGGCCGCTACACCTGCAAGGCGCGGGCCCCCGAATGCTGGCGCTGCCCGGTGGTGGACCTGTGCGGCTGGCGCAGCAAGGTGCTGGAACCGCCGACGCGCCGCTCCGTTGCCAAGCCAAAGGCGCCCGCCTCGTGAGGCGGACCCGCTCTTGGAGGATTGCCGCATGACCGCCCGCCTCAACGCCCTCGCCCTCGCCGCTTTTGCCGCCCTGCCGCTGGCCGCCTGCACCGCGCAGACCGGGGAGACCGACCCTGCCACCGCCGCCGCCAGCGCCTCTGCGGCTGCCAGCGAGGTTCCCGCCGCGCGGGTGATCGGAGAGCCGGTGCGCTGCATCCAGACCAGCCGCATCCGCAACACCCGGGTCCATAGCGATGAGGTCATCGACTTCGAAATGGCCGGCGGGCCGGATTACCGGGTGACGCTGCCACACAGCTGCCCCGGCCTGGGGTTCGAGAAGCGCTTCGCCTACAAGACCTCGATCGGCCAGCTGTGCAGCACGGACATCATCACCGTGCTGCGCACCGGCGGCATTCACGGCCCCAGTTGCGGGCTCAGCGAGTTCGTGCCGATCGAGCTGGTGCCCGAGGGCGAAACCCCGGCCAGCCAGCCTACCCCGTAGGCGGCGCCGCCACCACTTCGCGGCTGGTGGCGCTGATCACCTGCGCCGCCACCAGGTCGCCGACCACGTTGAGCGTGGTGCGGCACATGTCGAGGAAGCGGTCGACCCCCAGGATCAGCCCGATCCCCTGCGGCGGCACGCCCACCCCGGCCAGGATCAGCGCCACCACCGGCAGCGATCCGCCCGGAACCCCGGCGGTGCCGATCCCGGCAAGGATGCAGACCAGCATCACGAACAGCTGATCCAGCAGCGTCAGCTCGACCCCGAAGAACTGCGCCAGGAACAGCACCGTGACGCCTTCGAACATGGCGGTCCCGTTCTGGTTGGCGGTGGCCCCGATGGTCAGCACGAAGCGGGCGATGTTCGGCGGCAGGTGCAGCTCGCTGTCGGCGATGCGCAGTGCGGTCGGCAATGTGGCGTTGGAACTGGCGGTGGAGAAGGCCATCACGCTCGCCTCCCGCGTCTCGCGGAAGAAGGCCAGCGGGCTCTTGCGCGCGACCAGGGCCAGCAGCGCCGGGAACACCCCGAACATCTGCAGCCCCAGCGCCAGCACCACCACCCCGACATAGGCAGCCAGCTTGGCCAGCAGGTCCCAGCCGAACTGCGCCGACAAGTTGAACATGAAGCAGAAGATGGCGATCGGCGCCAATTGGATGACCAGCCCGATCAGCCGCATCGCCACTTCGAACACCCCCTCGATGGCGTCCTTGAGCTGGCCGGTGCGCGGGGTCTGCACCAGCAGCAGGCCGATGCCGAAGAACAGCGCGAAGAACATCACCGCCAGGATGTCGTTCTCGGCCATTGCCGAGATGACATTGCTGGGCACGATGGCGACCAGCTGGTTGACCCCCGCGTCGCTTTCGGCGGAGGCCGCGACGATGCTGGCGGCGCCTTCCCCGCCCTGCGCCAGCAGGTCGCGCGCGGCGGCCGGATCGACCCCGTCGCCGGGGCGCAGCAGGTTCACGCAGGCCAGCGAGATCGCCACCGCGATGCTGGAGACGATCACCGTATAGAGCAGCGTGCGCAGGCCGATCGCCCGCAGCGCGCGGATCTCGCCCATCTCGGCGATGCCGACCACCAGCGCGCTGAACAGCAGCGGGATCACCAGCATGAACAGCAGCCGCAGGAACACCTGCCCGACCGGGCCGGTGATGTAGGTCACCACGGTGTCGATCCACGGCGCGCCGGGGCTCAGCGTATAGGCCAGCAGCCCGGCCGCCAGCCCCAGCACGAAGCCCATCAGGATGCGCCATTGCAGGCGCCCATGGCCGATCGGCGCCGCCTCCTGCGCGATCTGTTCCGCATCGCTGCTCATGTCCTGTTCTCCAATGCGGCGGTTGCGACCCGGCGGTAGATTCGCGCCAGAGCGGCAAGATCGTCAAGCGCCACCGCCTCGTCGCTTTTGTGCATGGTGGCGTTGGGCAGGCCGAACTCGATCACCGGGCACAGCGCCTTCAGGAATCGCGCATCGGAGGTGCCGCCGCCGGTCGATGGCTCGGGGGTGAGGCCGGTCTCCGCCTCCACCGCTTGCGAGACCAGCGCGGAGAAGGCGCCGGGCGGGGTCAGGAACGGCTCGCCCGAGATCACCGGGCGCGCGGTCACCCGGTGGCGGCGGGCGATCGCATCGACCCGCTGCGCCAGCGCGTCGCCGGTATGGCGGTCGTTGAAGCGGATCGACAGCCGGGCCGCGGCGGCGCCGGGGATGACGTTGGTGGCCCGATTGCCGACCGCAAGGTCGGTCACCTCCAGGTTGGACAGCTCGAACCATTCAGTCCCCTCATC
>JACIYY010000084.1 GCA_014359685.1 Porphyrobacter sp.
CGGCCCGCGCGGCGGAGCTGCTCGACGATTGGGACCGCTCGCTGACCCGCTTCGTCAAGGTCATGCCGCGCGACTACCGTCAGGCGCTGCGCCTGCTGGAAGCCGAGCGCGAGGAGGCGGCCAAGGTCGCCGCCGAATGAACGCAACCCGTGGGCGTGACGAGGAGCGGAGCGGCGAGGCCATCCAGGCACGGCGCTCCCGCCGGCCGGATGGCCGCGCTCCGCTCGCCATGACCAACGCTTAAACCGGACGGAATATTCAATGGGCAAGGAAACCGGCTTCCTCGAGATCGACCGGCAGGATCGCACCTACGCCGATCCGGCCGAACGCATCCGCCATTACCGCGAATTCGTGATCCCGCACAGCGAGGAGGGGCTGAAGAACCAGGCCGCCCGCTGCATGAATTGCGGAATCCCGTTCTGCCACACTGGCTGTCCGGTCAACAACATGATCCCGGACTGGAACCATCTGGTCTATGAAAGCGACTGGCGTTCTGCGCTCGAGAACCTGCATTCGACCAACAATTTCCCGGAATTCACCGGCCGCGTCTGCCCTGCCCCATGCGAGGCGGCGTGTACGCTGAACATCACCGACCAGCCGGTGACGATCAAGAGCATCGAATGCGCGATCGTCGATCGCGGCTGGAAGGAAGGCTGGATCGAGCCGGCGGTGCCTGCGCACAAGACCGGCAAGTGCGTGGCGGTGGTCGGTTCCGGCCCCGCCGGGCTCGCCTGCGCGCAGCAATTGGCGCGCGTCGGCCATTCGGTGACGGTGTTCGAGAAGAGCGACCGGATCGGCGGCTTGCTGCGCTACGGCATTCCCGACTTCAAGATGGAAAAGCACCTCATCAACCGGCGCGCGGTGCAGATGGAAGCCGAAGGGGTGACGTTCAAGACCAGCACCGAGGTCGGCGTGGACGTGTCGATCAAGTCGCTGAAGGAGAATTTCGACGCCATCGTGCTGGCCGGCGGGGCGGAGAACGCCCGCCCGCTCCAGATCCCGGGATCGGAGCTGTCCGGCGTGCGCCAGGCGATGGAGTTCCTGACCCAGCAGAACAAGCGCAATGCTGGCGACGAGGAGCAGCGCGCCGCCCCGCGCGGCACCATCACCGCCACCGGCAAGGACGTGATCGTGATCGGCGGCGGCGACACCGGCTCCGACTGCGTCGGCACCGCAAACCGCCAGGGCGCGCGCAGCGTCACCCAGATCGAGATCATGCCCCGCCCGCCGGAAAAGGAGGACAAGGCGCTGACCTGGCCCGACTGGCCGATGAAGCTGCGCACCTCCTCCAGCCACGAAGAGGGCGTGGACCGCGACTGGGCGGTGCTGACCAAGGAGGTGATCGGCGAGAACGGCACCGTCACCGGCCTCAAATGCGCGCGCATCGAATGGCAGGACGGCAAGATGCAGGAGATCGCGGGCAGCGAATTCGTGCTGCCGGCCGACCTGATCCTGCTGGCAATGGGCTTCCTGGGGCCGAAGAAGACCGGGATGCTCGACCAGGCCGGCGTCGCCCTGACCGATCGCGGCAATGTGGCCACCGATACGATCAGCTATCGCACCAGCGAGCCGGCGATCTTCGCCTGCGGCGACATGCGGCGCGGCCAGTCGCTGGTCGTATGGGCGATCCGCGAAGGCCGCCAGGCCGCGCGCGCGGTGGACGAGGCGCTGATGGGAGCCAGCGAATTGCCGCGCTGATCGGGACAGGTGGAGGAGCCGTGCACGACCCCTGAAGCAGTTTCTGAAGCGGTGCGGGCGCAAGTCCGCGCGAGCCCGGGGCGGTGTCTGTCGGACATCGATATCGGCCAACCTGACGGATCATCAAACAAAAGGGCCGGGGGATCGCTCCCCCGGCCCTTCCGCTGTGCCTGACAGGCGGGTGGACTGCTTTAGAAGTCCATGCCGCCCATGCCGCCCATGCCGCCACCGGGCATGCCGCCACCCATCGCGGGCTTGTCCTCCGGCAGCTCGCTGATCGCCGCTTCTGTGGTGATCAGCAGGCCGGCGACCGAGGCCGCGTCCTGCAGCGCGGTGCGAACCACCTTGGTCGGGTCGATCACGCCGGCGCTGACGAGGTTCTCGTAGATCTCGGTCGCGGCGTTGAAGCCCTGCGTCTCGTCATCCTCGCGCAGCAGGTTGCCGGAGACGACCGCACCGTCATGGCCGGCATTCTCGGCGATCTGGCGGACCGGCGACATGATCGCCTGGCGGACGATGTCGATGCCGCGGGTCTGGTCGTCGTTCGCGCCCTTCAGACCGGCGAGCGCCTTGGTGGCGTAGAGCAGCGCCGTGCCGCCGCCGGGAACGATGCCTTCCTCGACCGCGGCGCGGGTCGCATGGAGGGCGTCGTCAACGCGGTCCTTGCGCTCCTTGACCTCGACCTCGGAGGCACCGCCGACCTTGATGACCGCGACGCCGCCGGCCAGCTTGGCCAGCCGCTCCTGCAGCTTCTCCTTGTCGTAATCGGACGTGGTGGTCTCGATCTGGGCGCGGATCTGCTCGACCCTGGCCTTGATGTCCTCCGCCGCGCCGGCGCCGTCGACGATGGTGGTGTTGTCCTTGTCGATGGTGACGCGCTTGGCCTGACCAAGCATCCCCAGCGTGACGTTCTCCAGCTTGATCCCCAGATCCTCGGAGATCATCTCGCCCTTGGTCAGGATCGCGATGTCCTGCAGCATCGCCTTGCGGCGATCGCCGAAGCCGGGGGCCTTGACCGCCGCGACCTTCAGGCCACCGCGCAGCTTGTTGACCACCAGCGTCGCCAGCGCCTCGCCCTCGATGTCCTCGGCGATGATCAGCAGCGGACGGCCCGACTGCACCACGGCTTCGAGGATCGGCAGCATCGACTGCAGGTTCGACAGCTTCTTCTCGTGGATCAGGATGTACGGATTATCCAGATCGACCGTCATCTTCTCGGCATTGGTGATGAAGTAGGGCGACAGATAGCCGCGGTCGAACTGCATGCCTTCAACGACATCGAGTTCGAATTCGAGGCCCTTGGCCTCTTCCACGGTGATGACGCCTTCCTTGCCGACCTTTTCCATGGCTTCGGCGATCTTCTCGCCGACCTCGCGGTCGCCATTGGCGGAGATGATGCCGACCTGGGCAATCTCGGACGATCCGGCGACCTCCTTGGAACGGCTCTGCAGGTTCTCGACCACCTTGGTGACGGCGATGTCGATGCCGCGCTTCAGGTCCATCGGGTTCATGCCGGCGGCGACCGACTTCATGCCTTCGCGCACGATCGCCTGGGCCAGCACGGTGGCAGTGGTGGTGCCGTCACCGGCGAGATCGTTGGTCTTGGAGGCGACTTCGCGCAGCATCTGCGCGCCCATGTTCTCGAACTTGTCCTTCAGCTCGATCTCCTTGGCGACGGTGACGCCGTCCTTGGTGATCCGGGGCGCGCCGAAGCTCTTGTCGATCACGACGTTGCGGCCCTTGGGGCCGAGCGTGACCTTGACAGCGTTGGCGAGCGTGTCGACGCCCTTGAGGATGCGTTCGCGCGCTTCGCGCGAGAATTTCACGTCCTTGGCAGCCATGATGTTTCTCCTGGAATACGGGTGTTAGTTGAGGAAAGGCATGCAGGGGCGGCGGATCAGGCGATCACGCCCATGATGTCGCTTTCCTTCATGATCAGCAGATCCTCGCCATCGAGCTTGACCTCGGTGCCGGACCACTTGCCGAACAGCACGCGGTCTCCCACCTTCACGTCGGGTGGGGTGATCTTGCCGTCTTCGGAACGCGCGCCCGGACCGACGGCGACAATCTCGCCCTCGCTCGGCTTTTCCTTGGCGCTGTCGGGGATGATGATGCCGCCGGCGGTCTTCTCTTCGGCCTCGATACGGCGGACGAGAACGCGGTCGTGCAGCGGACGGAATGCCATTGTATGACCTCTTCCAGTTGGAGTGGTGATGCCCTTGGCACTCTCAGGGGGAGAGTGCCAGCGCCGCGCATATGTGCACAATGTCCCGCTGCGTCAACCGCCATTCAGCAGTCCGCAGCGCTCAGCCCGGCGACGCGGCGAGGCCGCGCAGCGGATCGGCCGCGAGCAGGCCGAGCGGCGCCCGGCGGTGCCAGCGGCGCAGCATCAGCGCGGCCGTGCAGGTCAGCCCGGCGGCCAGCCCCAGCCACACCCCCAACCCGGCCAGCGGTGTGCCCAGCCCCAGCCCTGCGGCCAGCACAAACCCGACCACCCAGTAGGAGAACAGGGCGATCCACATCGGCACCCGCGTGTCCTGCAATCCCCGCAGCGCGCCGGCGGCGACCACCTGCACCCCGTCGCTGAGCTGGAACGCCGCCGCCACGGCCAGGAACTGCACCGTCAGCGCCACCAGCGCAGCATTGGCAGGGGCCTCTGTCTCGACATAGGGGGCCAGCAGCCAGCGCGGCACCAGCAGCATGGCGGCGGCGGTGGTCATCATGAATCCGGTCGCCAGCACCAGCGCCGTCTGCCCGGCCCGGGCGACGCCCTTGGGGTCGCCGGCGCCGAAATGCAGCCCGACCCGGATCGTCGCCGCCTGCCCGATGCCGAACGGCACCTGGAAGGCGAAGGAGGCGATCTGCAACGCCAGCGTGTGCGCGGCCAGCGGCAGCGCACCGAGCCGGCCCATCAGCAAGGCTGCGGCGCTGAATACCCCCGCTTCCGCCACGATGGTCAGCGCGATCGGGGTGCCGATCCGCAGCAGCTCGCGCAGCCGCGCGACATCGGCCCGCCAGAAGAAGCCGAACACCCGGTAGCGGTGGAGCCGGGGGTCGAGCCGAATCGCCAGCACATAGGCACCCAGCACCGCCAGCGATGTCAGCACGGTCGCCCAGGCCGCCCCCTCCAGCCCCAGCGCGGGCGCACCCAGATTGCCGAATATCAGCGCGTAATTGCCCAGCGCGTTGACCCCGATGCCGGCGGCGGTGATAATTGCAGCGAAGATCGGCCGGCCGAGCGTGGAGACGAAGCTGCGCAGCACCCCGGCGGCGATCATCGGGATCATCGACCACAGCAGCACCGCCATGTAGTCACCGGCGAGGGTGGCGAGCCGCGGCGATTGACCGGTGGCGAGCATGATCGGTTCGGTCAGCGCACACACGGCCATCGCGCCCGCGCCCGCGATCACCGCCAGCCACAGCGCCATCCGCACGCAACGGCGGATGGGCCGCAACGCCGGCGCGCGTGCGCCCAGCTCTGCCGAGGCGACCGCCGCCAGCGCCCCGGCCAGCCCGGTCAGCGACCAGCCGAGCACCCAGTAGATCGATACCGCCAGCGCGGAGGCGGCCAGCTCCTCCTCCCCGAGCCGGGCGATGAACATCACGTCGATCGCATAGGTCAGCATCTGCAGCAGGTTGGCTGCGGCCAGCGGCCCGGCGAGGCGCAGGGTGGCGGCGAACTCGTCGCGCCAGGGGGACAGGGGGTGCGGGGCGGGCATGGCGGCGGGCCGGGAGAGGCGGGTTGCGGCGGCGGCGAAAGGCGCAAGATGCGCCCCCAACTGTACGGTTCGCCGGCACTTCCGGCGCGACGCTGCATTGATGGTGGGAACGGGGATCATGGGAACGGGGGTGCCCGGTTGCATGGACTCGATGGGAACAAGGAGAAGCGATCATGGCCATTCGATACAGCGCGGGCCTGCTGCCGCTGGCGGCGCTGCTGGCAGCCTGTGGCGAGCCGGCCGAGGACGACACCGCCGTCCCGCCGGATCAGACCGCCGAGGAGGAGATCGAGGTCGACCTGCCCGCCACCTGGCCGACCCCGGGAGACTTCGCACCGGTCGAAGAGGGTGGCGCTGGTCGCGAGGACGCGGCCGGCGACGACCGGTAGCCGGCGCACTCGCCGGCGCCGGCCGTGTCGCGGTGCGGCGCGCTCCCAAAGCGAAGGGGCGGCGCCTTGCGGCACCGCCCCCTCTGCCTTTCATCAGGCAATCCGTGCCTGAGCACAGGTTCCGGGCGGGGGCGCATCGCGCCCCCGTCGATCACTTGAGCTCGACAGTGCCGCCGGCGGCTTCGATCTTGGCCTTGATCTCCTCGGCCTCGGCCTTGTTGATGCCTTCCTTGATCGCCTTGGGGGCGCTCTCGACCAGCGTCTTGGCTTCGGTCAGGCCCAGGCCGGTCAGGGCGCGGACTTCCTTGATGACCTGGATCTTCTTGCCGCCGTCCCCGGTCAGGATGACGTCGAACTCGGTCTTCTCCTCGGCAGGCTCGGCAGCAGCGCCGCCGCCGGCCGGGGCGGCCACGGCAACTGCAGCGGCGGCGCTGACGCCCCACGCCTCTTCAAGTGCCTTGGCCAGCTCGGCAGCTTCCATGACGGTCAGCTGGGACAGGTCTTCAACGATCTTGGCAATATCGGCCATTGTGTTCACTCCGTTCGATTGGTTGACCCGGACGGGCCGGGGATAGGCGCATCTGGACTGGTCTGGCGGTGCGCGCCGGGGCTAGGCGGCTTCCTTTTCCTTGTCCGCATAGGCGGCAAAGACACGGGCGAGCTTGGCGGCGGGCGCGGTGGTCAGCTGGGCGATCTTCGTCGCCGGAGCGTTCACCAGGCCGATGATCGTCGCGCGCAGCTCGTCGAGGCTGGGCATCGCGGCAAGCGCCTTGACCCCTTCGGCATCGAGCACGGTGGCGCCCATCGCCCCGCCGACGATCTCCAGCCGGTCATTGGTCCTGGCGAAGTCGACCACCACCTTGGCGGCGGCGACCGGATCGACCGAATAAGCGAGCGCCGTCGGCCCGGTCAGCAGGCCTTCCAGCCCGGTGTAGTCGGTGTCCTTCAGGGCCAGCCGGGCGAGCCGGTTCTTGGCCACCTTGTAGGACGCGCCAGCATCGCGCATCTTGGCCCTGAGGGCGGTGGACTGCGCCACCGACAGGCCGAGGTTGCGGGTGACGACCACCACGCCCGCCTCTGCAAAGACCGTGCCGAGCTGGGCGACCGATTCGGCTTTCTGCGAACGATCCATGCCATACTCCTTCTTGTGATCGGCGGGAGGCTGCGCCCCGCGCGATCGGCTGCGTTGGCCCGCGCCGGCAAGGGCGCGGGGCGGTTCCGCCGACAAGGGAAGGAGGTGCGCCAACGGCGCGAACGGGCGAGGGCCGAAAGCGCTCTCCCGAAGATGAACTCGTTTCCCCGCCTAGGCCGGAGATTAAGAGGGCAGGCTTGCCCTCACCGGCTGTCTCGGACGGATGACCGACGCGCCCCATGAAAAAGGCCCGCCGGATCGGGGCGGGCCTTTAGCGAGTCGCGGCGCCGAGTCAAGGGCGCGTGGCGCACGCGGGCGGGTCAGATGACTCAGATGCCGTCGGCGGTGTCCTCCAGCGTCTCGGCGCGCTGCTTCAGCTGCTCGGCGCGAACCGGATCGGTGTCCTCGATCGCATCGGCGCGCTCGTCCAGCGCCTCGGCGGTTTCGTCCATCCGTTCGGCCATGGCTTCGGCCTGTTCGTCCATCGCCTCGCCCATCGGCTCGGCCGGGCCTTCGGTCAGCAGGCCGTCGGCATTGTTGATGTTGTCGACCTCCTCCCCGATCTCCTCGCGCGGGCCGTCGCACGCGGCGATGGCGAAGGCGAGCGGAAGGGCGGCGAGTGCGAGTGACTTCATGATCAATTCCCCTATGGTGTGCCCCTGCAACCCGCCCGCCGCGCCGATTGTTCCTCAATCGGGCAGGTAGCCGAGCAGGTCGCCGGGCTGGCAATCGAGCTCGCGGCAGATCGCCTCCAGCGTGGAGAAGCGGATTGCCCTCGCCTTGCCGGTCTTCAGGATCGACATGTTGGCGAGCGTCAGCCCGACCCGTTCGGCGAGTTCTGTAAGGGTCATGCGCCGCTGGTGCAGCAGGTCGTCGAGCTTCACGATGACGGGCATCAGACGGTGCCTTCCACTTCGTCGCGCAGGGCAGTGCCGTGGCGGAACACCCGGGCAAGGATGAACAGGACCAGGATCAGCAGCACGCCCGATCCGCCGGTCCCGATGTCGACATCGACATCGGCATCGAGTCCGGCAGCGGCAGCCATCCGCGCGGCCTGCGTGACCAGCGCGCCGATCGCCAACCCCAGCACCTCCCCGGCGACGACCAGCCAGGCCATGCGGTTGAGCCGCGTGGCGTTCTGCGGGATGAACGGATCGCCCTCTCCGACGCTGGCGACGATCCGCCACAGCATCTGCAGGAAGGCGATCAGCAGCCCCATCAGCGCCGCGACGGCAACCAGCAGGGCGACGATTGCAGGAATGAGCGCGGCGGAAACCGGCTGCTCCGCCTCCGCCGACAGCTCCGCCAGGATGTCGGCCTGCAGGAACGGCACCGCCCCGGCACCGATTAGCAGGCACGCGGCGGCGAAGGCGACAACGCCCATGATGAATGCGAGCAGCGCCTTGGCGGCGGTGAGCAGGGGGTCTCTGGCAAGGGGCACGGGGATCGTCCTTCGGGTTCAGGCCAGCACCGGCGCGGCGGGAAGTGCGGCGGCGGAGGGCTGGGGCGCGATCATGATCGGGGCGATGCCGGCGGCGGCGATGAGGATCGCGGCGAGCGCGGCGGCGGCGGATTGGAGCAGGTCTGGCATGCGCGGGTTCCTGGTGGAGGATGTTGATTGCCGATAATGCCGGTTCAGCACATCGTCAATCGATAATATCGTTTGTCGATGTTTGGTATATCGTTTGCCAGCAGCGGATGGGGAGGCGCTGGCCGGGGACCGTCCCGCCATCGGCGCCTTGACTCCGCCGGCTGCCAATCCTACATCCCGCCCCTGCCGACGCGCTTCGAGCGAGGCGGGCCTTACGCGGGGGCCTGCTCAGGATGGAAGCCCGGCCATTCCGTGAGACGACCAGATGCCAGAGGCAGGGCGGGGGCAACCCCGGCCCTCCTGTTGCGCTTCGTCTCCCGGGCCATCGCCCCGCTGCGGCACGCATTCCCCGGTCGGCCCCAGCGCCGGCCCGCACAGACAAAGAGGCATCTCCTTCATGGCGACCAACTTCTCCGAAGCCACCGGCACGTCCACGGGCACCCCGGTCGGAAGCAAGAAGAAGCGGATCCGCAAGATCTTCGGCGATATCCACGAAGTGGTGGAGATGCCCAACCTGATCGAGGTGCAGCGCGAAAGCTACGAGCAGTTCCTGCGCTCCGATCGCGAGACCGGCTATGTCTCGGGCCTGGAGAAGACGCTGCGTTCGGTGTTCCCGATCCGCGATTTCGCCGGCACGGCCGAGCTGGACTTTGTCCATTACGAGCTGGAAGACCCCAAGTTCGACACCACCGAATGCCGCCAGCGCGGCATCACCTATGCGGCGCCGATGAAGGTGACGCTGCGGCTGATCGTGTTCGAGGTCGATCCCGATACGGACACCCGCTCGGTCCTCGATATCAAGGAGCAGGATGTCTACATGGGCGACATGCCGCTCATGACCGAGAACGGCACCTTCATCATCAACGGCACCGAGCGGGTGATCGTCAGCCAGATGCACCGCTCGCCCGGCGTGCTGTTCGACCACGACCGCGGCAAGACCCATTCCAGCGGCAAGTTCCTGTTCGCGGCGCGGGTGATCCCCTATCGCGGCAGCTGGCTGGACTTCGAGTTCGACGCCAAGGACATCGTCAACGTCCGCATCGACCGCAAGCGCAAGCTGCCGGTGACCTCGCTGCTCTATGCGCTGGGCCTCGATGACGAGCAGATTCTCGACCATTTCTACCGCCATGTGACATGGAAGCGGGCGGCCGGCGGGTGGGAAATCCCCTTCGTTGCCGATGCGTGGCGCGGCCAGAAGCCGAGCTTCCCGCTGATCGACGCCAAGACCGGCGAGGAGGTGTTCCCCGCCAACCAGAAGGTCTCTCCGCGCGCCGCCAACAAGGCGGCCAAGGACGGGCTGTCGACGCTGCTGATCCCGACCGAGGAGGTGTTCGGCCGCTATTCCGCGCGCGACCTGATCGACGAGGCGACCGGGCGCATCTATATCGAGGCGGGCGACGAGGTGTCCCCTGAGAACCTCGAGAAGATCGATGCCGCGGGCATCGATCGGCTAGACCTGCTCGATATCGATCACGTCTCCACCGGCCCGTGGATCCGCAACACGATGAAGGCGGACAGGGCGGAGAACCGCGACGAGGGGCTGGAGGCGATCTACAAGGTCATGCGCCCCGGCGAGCCGCCGACCAAGGAGACGGCCGAGGCGCTATTCGAGGGGCTGTTCTTCGATCCCGAGCGCTACGACCTGTCGGCCGTCGGCCGCGTCAAGCTGAACATGCGCCTCGGCCTCGATGCCGAGGATACCGTCACCACGCTGCGCCGCGAGGACATCCTGGCGGTGGTCAAGGAGCTGGTCAATCTCAAGGACGGCAAGGGCGAGGTCGACGACATCGACAATCTCGGCAACCGGCGCGTCCGTTCGGTCGGCGAGCTGCTGGAGAACCAGTACCGCGTCGGCCTGCTGCGCATGGAGCGCGCGGTGAAGGAGCGGATGAGCTCGGTCGATGTCTCGACCGTGATGCCCAACGACCTGATCAACGCCAAGCCGGCAGTGGCGGCGGTGCGCGAGTTCTTCGGCTCCAGCCAGCTCAGCCAGTTCATGGACCAGACCAATCCGCTGTCCGAAGTGACGCACAAGCGCCGCGTCTCGGCGCTCGGGCCGGGCGGCCTGACGCGTGAGCGCGCGGGCTTCGAGGTGCGCGACGTTCACCCGACCCATTACGGCCGGATCTGCCCGATCGAGACGCCGGAAGGGCCGAATATCGGCCTCATCAACTCGCTCAGCACGTTTGCGCGGGTCAACAAATACGGCTTCATCGAAACCCCCTACCGCACCGTCGTCGACGGCAAGGTGCAGGACGAGGTGATCTACCTGTCGGCGATGGAGGAGCAGAAGCACACCGTCGCGCAGGCTTCGGCCGAGCTCAACGAGGACGGCAGCTTCGTGGAGGAGCTGGTCTCCACCCGCCAGAACGGTGAGTTCACCCTGTCCCCGCGCGAGAACGTCACGCTGATGGACGTCAGCCCCAAGCAGCTGGTCTCGGTCGCCGCGTCGCTGATCCCGTTCCTGGAGAACGATGACGCCAACCGGGCGCTGATGGGCTCCAACATGCAGCGCCAGGCGGTGCCGCTGGTCCGGGCCGAGGCGCCGTTCGTGGGCACCGGCATGGAAGAGACCGTGGCGCGCGACAGCGGCGCGGCGATCTCCGCGCTGCGTTCGGGCGTGGTCGACCAGGTCGATGCCAGCCGCATCGTGGTGCGCGCCAGCGGCGAGGTCGATGCCGCCAATCCCGGCGTCGACATCTACTCGCTGCAGAAGTTCCAGCGTTCCAACCAGAACACCTGCATCAACCAGCGCCCGCTGGTGAAGGTGGGCGATGTGGTGGAGCAGGGCGATATCATCGCCGACGGCCCCTCGACCGATCTCGGCGAGCTGGCGCTGGGCCGCAACAGCCTGGTCGCCTTCATGCCGTGGAACGGCTACAATTACGAGGATTCGATCCTGATCTCCGAGCGGATCGTCAAGGACGACGTCTTCACCTCGATCCATATCGAGGAGTTCGAGGTGATGGCCCGCGACACCAAGCTGGGGCCGGAGGACATCACCCGCGACATCCCCAATGTCGGCGAGGAGGCGCTGCGCAACCTCGACGAGGCGGGCATCGTCTATATCGGCGCCGAAGTGCATCCGGGCGATATCCTGGTCGGCAAGATCACCCCCAAGGGCGAATCGCCGATGACGCCCGAGGAGAAGCTGCTGCGCGCGATCTTCGGCGAGAAGGCCAGCGACGTGCGCGACACCTCGCTGCGGCTGCCGCCGGGCGTGTCGGGCACGATCGTCGAGGTGCGGGTGTTCAACCGCCACGGCAT
>JACIYY010000085.1 GCA_014359685.1 Porphyrobacter sp.
GCTGCCGCCGGGCGTGTCGGGCACGATCGTCGAGGTGCGGGTGTTCAACCGCCACGGCATCGAGATCGACGACCGCACCCGCGCCATCCAGAACGAGGAGATCGAACGCCTCAAGAAGGACAGCGAGGACGAGCGCGGCATCCTCAACCGCGCGACCTACAACCGGCTGCGCGAGATGCTGACCGGGCAGACCGCCTCGGCAGCGCCCAAGGGCATCAAGAAGGGCACCGCGATCACCGAAGAGCTGCTCGACGGGATCGAGCGGCACGAATGGTTCAAGTTCGCGGTCGCCGATGATGCCATGCAGGCCCAGCTGGAAGCGGTGAAGGGCCAGTATGACGAGGCGGTCAAGCGCATCAAGGACAAGTTCGAGGACCGCAAGGAGAAGCTGGAGCGCGGCGACGAGCTGGCGCCGGGCGTGCTCAAGATGGTCAAGGTGTTCGTGGCGGTGAAGCGCAAGCTGCAACCGGGCGACAAGATGGCCGGCCGCCACGGCAACAAGGGCGTCATCAGCCGCATCCTGCCGGCCGAGGACATGCCGTTCATGGAGGACGGCACCCCGGTGGACATCGTGCTCAACCCGCTCGGCGTGCCGAGCCGGATGAACGTCGGGCAGATCTTCGAGACCCATCTGGGCTTCGCCGCGCGCGGGCTGGGGATGCAGATCGCCAAGCAGCTCGACGAATGGCGCAGCGCCAACCCCGATCCGTCCGCCGCCCCGCCGCCGGCCGCGATCGTCGACAAGCTGAAGGACATCTACGGCGAGCAGTACCACGCGGATATCGACAGCCGCACCACCGCCGAGGTGATCGAGCTGGCCAGCAATTTGCGGGCAGGCGTCCCGATGGGCACCCCGGTGTTCGACGGCGCGCGCGAGAAGGACGTGACCGAGATGCTGCTGAAGGCGGGCTACGCCTCCTCCGGCCAGTCGACGCTCTATGACGGGCGCACCGGTGAGGCGTTCGACCGGCCGGTGACGGTGGGCATCATCTACATGCTGAAGCTGCACCACCTTGTGGACGACAAGATCCACGCCCGCTCGATCGGCCCCTATTCGCTGGTCACCCAGCAGCCGCTGGGCGGCAAGGCGCAGTTCGGCGGGCAGCGCTTCGGCGAGATGGAGGTCTGGGCGCTCCAGGCCTACGGCGCAGCCTACACCTTGCAGGAGATGCTGACGGTCAAGTCCGACGATGTGGTCGGCCGCACCAAGGTCTACGAGGCGATCGTCAAGGGCGACGACACGTTCGAAGCTGGCATCCCCGAAAGCTTCAACGTGCTGGTCAAGGAAATGCGCAGCCTCGGCCTCAACGTCGAATTGTCGGCGCTGACCGAGGATGAGGACGAGGCTTGGCCGCAGGCGGCGCAGTAGCGCCGCCTCTTACCTCCGCCAGCAGGATTTCCCCTCTCAAGGGACGTGACAGATGAACGAACTGACCAAATTCACCAACCAGATCGCCAAGCCGGAAACCTTCGACCAGATCCAGATCGGGATCGCCAGCCCGGAGAAGATCCGCTCGTGGTCGTTCGGCGAGATCAAGAAGCCAGAGACGATCAACTATCGTACCTTCAAGCCGGAGCGCGACGGTCTGTTCTGCGCCCGCATCTTCGGTCCG
>JACIYY010000086.1 GCA_014359685.1 Porphyrobacter sp.
ACGATCTTCAGGATGCCAAGGACAAGCGCCAGATCAACCCCGACGAGACGCTGGGCAAGGTGATCGGCAAGGACCAGATCTCCATGTTCAAGATGACGGCGGCGGTCTCCAAGCACTTGAGCTGAATCCTGCGGCTGCGGTCGACCCGGCACAGGCGGAAAGCGAGCGGCGGCGAACGGCCAATTCGTCGCCCGGCCCGCGAGATTGCCGGTGCCGACCTGGCCGGCCAGCGCATGAGGTCCTCCCCGGCCATGGAGGCGGCTGGTACGCGCGATGCTCGCCGCCCGTCACCAGCGGGCTTGCCAGCGCGCCAGCGGACGCGCGATAGTGGCGCAGGGGCGGGCGTCGATGGCCCGCGCACAACAACAGGGATCGCCCATGAGAATCGTCCTTCCCGTCCTCGCCGCCGCGTTGTTCTGGGCCGCTCCGCTGGCCGCGCAGCAGGCCGCTACCCCCGAACAGGTGGCCGCGGCCGCGCTTGAGGCGGCGCCGGTGTGGGACGGGCACAACGATGTGCCGTGGCAGCTGCGCCACCGCTATGATAACATGATCGCCGGGTTCGATTTCCACGACACGCAGGCGCAGGGCGAAGGCACGCCGCTCGAAACCGCGATGCATACCGACCTGCCGCGCCTCCGCGCTGGCCGGGTCGGGGCGCAGTTTTGGTCGGTCTTCGTCCCCGTGACGCTGGTGCCGGAGGCGGAAGCGGTACAGGCGACGCTCGAACAGATCGACGTCACCCGGCGGCTGATCGCCGCCTATCCCGATGATCTGCAGCTGGCGCTGAACGCCGACGATGTCGAGCAGGCCATGGCGGCGGGCAAGATCGCCTCGCTGATCGGGATGGAGGGCGGCCACTCGATCGGCTCCAGCCTGGCGGTCCTGCGGCAGCTGTATGCGCTGGGCGCCCGCTATCTGACGCTGACCCACTCGGCCAACACGCCCTGGGCGGACAGCGCCACCGCCGCCCCCGAGCATGGCGGGCTGACCGGGTTCGGCAAGCAGGTGGTGCGGGAGATGCAGCGGATCGGGATGCTGGTCGACCTGAGCCATGTCAGCGAAGCGACAATGATGGACGCGCTGGACGTGGCGGCCGAGAATGGTGGCGCACCGGTGATCTTCAGCCATTCGGGCGCGCGGGCGGTCAACGGCCATGCCCGCAACGTGCCCGACGCGGTGCTGACCCGGCTGAAGGACAATGGCGGCATCGTCATGGTGGTGGCATTGCCCGCCTATGTCAGCGAGGCGAGCCGCCAGCATGCCGCCGCCCGCGCCGCCGAGCGCGCCCGGCTGGAGGCGCTGTGGGCCGGACAGCCCGATCAGGTCACCGCCGGCCTCGCCCAGTGGGACGCCGCCAATCCGGAGGTGCTGGCGACCGTGTCCGACATGGCCGATCATGTCGATCACATCCGGCGGGTTGCGGGGATCGACCATATCGGGCTCGGCGCCGATTACGACGGTATGCCGACCGGTCCGGTCGGCATGGAGGATGTCTCCGGCTATCCGGCACTGTTCGTGGAGCTGGCCCGGCGCGGCTACTCGCAGGCCGATCTGGAGAAGATCGCCAGCCGCAACATGATGCGCGTGCTGCGCGCCGCCGAAGCCTATGCCGCCGCCCATGCCGGCGATCCGCCGATCGAGGGCGAATAGGCGCGCGCAAATAGCGGAAAGACCGCAGTTCCGGCCCTGCGCGATCAGCCTTTCTTGTCCGGCAGATCCTTGCGCTTCGTATGGGCGAGATCATCCAGCTCGTCCTCGTCCATCGATTTGAGCATCGACTTCGAGGCGCCCTTGAGCTCACTCTTCTTCGTCTCGCCTCGCTTGGCGGACAGGGCCGCGCCGGCGGCCTTCTGCTGCGCTTTCGATTTGGCCGGCATGTCTTTGGCTCCACGCTCGAGGCTCGCGCCGGGCGCGGGCCTCAGTTCTGGATTGTGCGTTCGGGGTCGAGGTCGCTCTGCTCGGCCATGTCGGCGGGCGTCTCGGGCGCGAACTCGTCGGCCTCCTCGCTGACGATGCCGTCGATGTCGGAGCGGTCGGCGTTGGCCTCCTGGGTGTCACGGATCACCTGGGATGCGTTCACCTCTTCCTCGATATCGCCCTGGCTCACCGCGCCGGTGATCCACACGATCGACAGCAGGATGATGGCGGCCAGCGTGCCGATCACCAGAACCCGGCGCACGATATGCGGCGTGGAACCGGCACGGGCCTCGTCTGTCTCGGAATGGATTGTGCCGTGTTCGTCGCGCATCTGCCTGCTGCCTTCCCTCGACGCCCAATCGTCAGGATAGATACGGTTCGAACGGCGTTTGTGTTCCTGATCGCTAGTCGCGCAAAAGGTCGTTGATGGCGGTCTTGCTGCGGGTCTGCGCGTCGACCGTCTTGACGATCACCGCGCAATAGAGGCTGGGGCCAGCCGACCCGTCGGGCAGCGAGGCACCGGGCATCGCCCCGGGCACCACGACGGCGTAGGGGGGCACCTGCCCGCGATGGACCTCGCCGGTCGCGCGGTCGATGATCTTCGTCGAGGCGCCCAGATACACGCCCATGGAGAGCACCGCGCCTTCGCCCACCCGCACCCCTTCGGCGACTTCGGAACGCGCGCCGATGAAGGCGCCATCGCCGATGATGACGGGTTCCGCCTGCAGCGGTTCCAGCACGCCGCCGATCCCGACGCCGCCGGAGATGTGGACGTCGCGCCCGATCTGGGCGCACGAGCCGATTGTCGCCCAGCTGTCGACCATCGTGCCTGCGCCGACATAGGCGCCGATATTGACGAAGCTGGGCATCAGCACCGCGTTGCGGCCGATGAAGCTGCCGCGCCGCACGATGGCGCCCGGCACCGCGCGGAAGCCCGCCTCGGCAAAGCGCGCCTCGTCCCACCCGGCGAACTTGCTGGGCACCTTGTCGAAGGCCGGCGCGCCCGCCGCGCCCGCCGGCACCAGCGCATTGTCATTGAGGCGGAAGGACAGCAGCACCGCTTGCTTCAGCCATTGGTTGACCCGCCAGCCGCCGGTGCCGTCGGGCTCGGCCACCCGCGCCTCGCCGCGATCGAGCAGCGCCAGCGCCGCCTCCACGGGCGCGCGCACCGCGTCGCTGGCAGGCGTGATGTCGGCGCGGTTCTCCCAGGCGGTGGCGATGGCGCGTTCGAGATCGGCGGTCATGGACAGCTCCTGCTGGGGCGTGAGAACGGAGAGCGTGAGCGGCTAGTCGCTGCGCCCGGCGGGGGCAAGACGGCGAGGCGCCGGGGTGGTCCTCAGCGGGTCAGCTCGCGGGCCAGCGCCGCCAGCCCGGTCTGGCGCTCGCGCCGCAGCCGCTCGCCGTGCAGGATCGCGCGCACCTGTGCGAAACAGCGGTCGATATCGTCGTTGACGACGACATAGCTGTAGGCCTCCCAATGGCTGATCTCGTCCCGCGCGCGGGCCATGCGGCGGGCGATCACCGCATCGCTGTCCGTGCCGCGCGCCCGCAGCCGCGCTTCCAGAGCGGCGATGCTGGGGGGCAGCAGATAGACCGAGACCACGTCGCTGCCAGCGCGCGTCGACAGCTGTCGGGCGCCCTGCCAGTCGACATCGAACAGCACGTCGCGCCCGCTCTCCAGCTCCTCGACGATACGGGCGTGCGGGGTGCCGTAGAGATCGCCGAACACCTCCGCCCATTCCAGGAACGCGCCCTCGGCCACCATCGCCTCGAACCGGGGGCGGTCGGTGAAGAAATAGTCCACGCCCTCGACCTCTCCGGGACGCATCGGCCGGGTGGTGGCGGAGACGGAGATGGTCAGCGCCGCCTCCTCCGCCAGCAGCTTGCGGGCGATCGTCGTCTTGCCCGCGCCCGACGGCGAGGAGAGGATGAACATCAGCCCGCGCCGAGGCAGGATCGCCGAGGGGCGGAGGGGTACGGGCGGATCGGCGGCGGCCATGGGCGCTGTTGGCCAGCCGGGCCGGCAAAATCAAGCATCCCGCGCCGGGCGGAGCGGGCCGTGCCCTCAGATCGGCTCATCGCTGTCCTCGGGCGCGTCGGCCACCTGGTGGCGCAGAGTCTTCTCGCCCTCCTGACGGGAGCGGCGCCTGCGGCTGCGGTCGAGCACCGATTTGGCCAGCAATCCGCCCGACACCAGCAGGAAGCCGGGGACCGACCGGGTGGCGAGCCGTGCCGCCGCCGCCGAGATCATCGTCTGCCCCATCGTGCGCCCCTGCACTACCTGGCGCGCCGTGTCGGGATCGTAGCGCAGGCTCAGCAGTCCCTTCGCCAGCGAGCGGCGCAGCAGCATCGAGGCGCTGCGCATCGCGATATCGGCGATCAGCAGGTTGGTGGCGGGATTGGGGCTGGGGCCGGGCACCTCGCTGGCACCGCCACGCACCGCGCGCGCCGCCTTGCGAACGCGGCGTGCGCCCTGATCGGTCAGCCTGGCCGGAAGCTTGTTGGCGCCCATTCCTTTGCCCCCCTTCCGCCGCGCGGCCGAGCAGGACGGGCGGCGATCACTTCTTGCGGTTGAAATCCACGGTCACGACGTTCGACCCGTCATCATGGGCAGCAACGTCCCCGGGCGCGCCACGTTCCGCGTCGGCGCCCCCGCCCGATGCGGCGGCCGGTGCGTCGTTCTCCGCCGCTTCGTGCACCGGGGCGTCGATTCCGGTGGCGGCGGCCTGGAACTGGAGCCCGAAATCGACCGCCGGATCGACAAAGGCGGTGATCGCCGCGAACGGGATCTGCAGCTTGGCCGCGCGCTGATTGAAGCTGAGGCCGACGGTGAAGCGGTCCGGCCCGACCTGAAGATCCCAGAACTTGTTCTGCAGCACGATCGTCATCTCGTCCGGGAACCGCTCGCGCAGATGCTGCGGGATCTCCACCCCGCGCGCGCCGGTCTTGAAGGTGATGTAGAAGTGGTGCTCGCCCGGCAGGGCCCCGCCCGACCGCTCGACCGCGCCGAGCACGCGGCCGACCACGGCGCGCAGCGCCTCCTGCACGATCTCGTCATAGGGGATCAGGCTGTCGGGCGTGTGGTCGCTCATGGCGTGCTAGGTGGCCGTGGCCGGTGGCATGGTCAAGATGGTAAAGCGGGCGCAGGGGCGCTTGCGCGGGCTGGCCCCCGCTCTATAGCGCCCTCATGCGCACCGGCCGGATCGCCCGCAAGACTGCGGAAACCGAGATTGTCGTCGACCTCGACCTCGATGGTACCGGCCGTTACGCGGTATCGACCGGGATCGGCTTTCTCGACCATATGGTCGAACAATTCGCCCGCCATTCGCTGATCGACCTCGCGCTGACCGTGACCGGCGACCTCCATGTCGACCAGCATCATACGACCGAGGACAGCGCCATCGCGCTGGGTCAGGCGATCGCGCAGGCGCTGGGCGACAAGGGCGGGATCGGCCGCTACGGCACCGCCTATTCGCCGATGGACGAGACGCTGGTGCGCGTGGCGCTGGACATCTCCGGCCGACCCTATCTGGTGTGGAAAGCGCGCTTCACGCAGGAGAAGCTGGGGGAGTGGGATACCGAACTGATCGAGCACTGGTTCCACTCGGTCGCGCAGGCGGCGGGCATCACCCTGCACGTCCAGCTGCTGTACGGCCAGAACAACCATCATGTGTGCGAGGCGGCGTTCAAGGGCTTCGCCCGTGCCATGCGCCAGGCGATCGAGCTGGACCCGCGCAAGGGCGGGGCGGTGCCGAGCACGAAGGGGCAGCTGGGTGGGTGAGGCCGTGCTCCCCCCGCTGAGGCGGCACGGACATGTCTGAGGCAATCGCGCTCATCGACATGGGATCGGGCAACCTGCACTCGGTCCACAACGCGCTGCTCGCCGCCGGGGCGGAGCGGGTCACGATCACCGCCGACCCCGACCTGGTGCGCGGTGCGCGCCGCATCGTGCTGCCCGGCGTGGGCGCCTTCGCCGCCTGTGCGCAGGCGTTGCGCGCCATCGACGGCATGGTGGAGGCGCTGGAGGAGCGGGTGTTTGATGGCGGAGTGCCTTTCCTGGGCGTATGCGTCGGGATGCAACTCCTCGCCACGCGCGGGCTGGAGCATGGCGAGACGCTCGGCCTCGGCTGGATCGCGGGCGAGGTGCGCCCGATCGAGCGCACCGACCCGGCGATCAAGGTGCCGCACATGGGCTGGAACGATGTCGAGCCGACCGCCCGCGGCACCGTCGATACGTCGGGCGCAGCGCTGATCGAGGCGGGGGAAGCCTATTTCCTCCACTCGTACCACTTCCAGCCGGAGGAGCCGCACACCATCGCGGCGATGACCGATCACGGCGGCGGCCTGGTCGCGGCGGTGGAGCGGGACAACATCGTCGGCGTGCAGTTCCATCCCGAAAAGAGCCAGACCTACGGGCTGGCGCTGCTGGCGCGGTTTCTCGACTGGAACCCCTGAGGGGCTCGGCAGCCCTCCGTCGTTATTGCGAGCGGAGCGAAGCACTCCAGCCCGGAGCCACGCCCGCTGGATTGCCGCGCGCCCTGCGGCGCTCGCAATGACCAAGAGCGGGCGGGCAGGAACCGGCTTGCCGGCCGGCCGTCTCGGGCGCGAGGGAGCGCTCAATGAACTTTGCCACTGACAGGCTGGTCCTGACCCCGCGCGACATCGACCTGTCGCGCTCGCCGCTGGCCGGCCGGCTCGATGCCGAAAGCTATGTGCTGGGGGCGTTCAACCCCGGGCTGACGCGGCTGCCGAACGGCAACCTGCTGCTGATGGTCCGCATCGCCGAGGCGCTGCGCAGGCCGATCGTCGATGGCGCCGTCCATGCGATCCGCTGGGACGAGGCCGATGGCTATGTCCTCGATGCCTGGCCGCTCGACCTCGCCGACACCGCCGATCCGCGCAAGTTCCTGCTGCGCGGTTACGGCTGGAAGGTGATGGCGCTGACATCGCTGTCATGGCTGCTGCCGGTGGAGCTGAGCCCCGATGGGTTGTCGGTGGAGGCGATCCATTATGACCGCGCCATCGCGCCCGCCGGCAGCTGGCAGTGCTACGGGATCGAGGATGCGCGGATCAGCCGCGTCGGCGAGCGCTGGTGGATGACCACCTGCTCGGTCAGCCCGGAACGGCATTCGACCACCCTCTATTCCTCCACGAACGCGCTCGACTGGACATTCGAGGGGATCGTGCTCGATCACCAGAACAAGGACATGCTGATCTTCGAAGGGCTGATCGGGGGCAAGTTCTGGGCGCAGACGCGGCCGCTGGGCGACCTCTATTTCGCCTACCCGCCGGGCAGCCCGTTCCATGCCGGACCCTCGATCAACCTCGCCAGCAGCCCCGATGCGCACCATTGGCAGCCGTGCCTCTATCCCGGCATCCGCCCTCATTCCGGCACCGCCAGCACCGCGCGGATCGGCGGCGGCGCGCAGCCGGTGCTGACGGAAGTGGCCGGCCAGCGCGGCTGGCTGAGCCTGTGGCACGGAGTCGAGCCCAAGCAGATCGTCGGCATCTATCGCACCTATTGGTCGCTGCTCGACCCGGACGAGCCGTGGCGGGTGCTGGCGACCGGCCATGCCCCGCTGCTGGAACCGCGCTCCGACCTGACCGAGCCGCTGCGCGACCTGATGTATCTGGACGACGTGGTGTTCACCACCGGCATCGTGGACGATGGCGAGCATTTCATCGTCGCCAGCGGGGAGGCCGACCTGGCATGCCGGATCACGCATGTGCCCAAGGCCGCCTTCGTCCCGGCGGCGGATGGCGGGGCGCAGTAACCGCGGCAGACCGTTTGGACTGCCACGTGCCTGCACCCGCTCGCGATGAGGGTCGGAGGCGATCCTGCCATCACCCGCCGTCTCGCCATCGCCCGCCGGTGGTGATAGGCGGCGCACCATGATCGTTTTTCCCGCCATCGACCTCAAGGCCGGTCAGGTCGTCCGCCTCGCCGAAGGGGACATGGATCGGGCCACCGTTTACGGCGATGACCCGACACAACAGGCGCTGCAATTCGCCCGCGCCGGGGCGACCCATCTCCACGTCGTCGACCTCGACGGCGCATTTGCCGGGGAGAGCCGCAACCGCGCCGCAGTGGAGGCCGTCGTCGCGGCCTTTCCGGGCCAGCTTCAGCTCGGCGGTGGCATCCGCACGCCGGCGGCCGTGGAAGGATGGCTGGCGCTCGGCGTGGCGCGGGTGGTGATCGGCACCGCCGCCCTGACCGACCCCGCTTTCGTCCGCGCCATGGCCGCGCGGCACCCCGGCCGCATCGTGGTCGCCGTGGATGCGCGCGACGGGATGGTTGCCACGGCCGGCTGGGCCGAGCTGTCGGACGTGCCGGTTGCCGAGATGGCCGCCCGGTTCGAGGATGCCGGCGTTGCCGCGCTGCTGTTCACCGATATCGGCCGCGACGGCCTGTTGACCGGCTGCAATGTCGAGGCGACGGTCGCGCTCGCCCGCGCCACCCGGCTGCCGGTGATCGCGAGCGGCGGCGTCGCGGGGATCGGGGATATCCGCGCCCTCGCGGGGCACGAGAGCGACGGGATTGAGGGCGTCATCACGGGGCGGGCACTGTATGACGGGCGGCTCGATCTGGCCGAGGCGCTGTCGGTCGCGGAAGCCGGCGTCATATGACCGTCCGCATCCGCGTCATCCCCTGCCTCGATGTCGCCGACGGGCGCGTGGTCAAGGGCGTCAACTTCGTCGATCTGCGCGATGCCGGCGACCCGGTCGAGCAGGCGCGCGCCTATGATGCTGCCGGGGCGGACGAGCTGTGCTTCCTCGACATCTCCGCCACTCATGAAGGGCGCGGCACGCTGCTCGACATCGTGCGCCGTACCGCTGCTGTCTGCTTCATGCCGCTGACCGTGGGCGGCGGGGTGCGCAGCGTGGAGGATGCGCGCGCTCTGCTGCTGGCGGGCGCGGACAAGGTGGCGGTCAATTCCGCCGCCATCGCGCGGCCCGAACTGGTGGCGGAGATCGCCGCCCGGTTCGGCAGCCAGTGCGTGACCGCCAGCGTCGATGCCCGCCGCACCGCGCCCGGCCGCTGGGAGATCTTCACCCATGGCGGCCGGCGCGCCACTGGCGTCGATGCGGTCGCCCACGCCGTGCGGCTGGCCGAGCTGGGCGCGGGCGAGCTGCTCGTCACCTCGATGGACGGCGACGGCACGCAGTCCGGCTACGACCTCGCGCTGACCCGCGCCATTGCCGACCGGGTGGCGGTGCCGGTGGTCGCCAGCGGCGGGGTCGGCACGCTCGATCATCTGGTGGAGGGGGTGACGCAGGGCCATGCCAGCGCAGTTCTCGCCGCCTCGATCTTCCATTTCGGCACCCACTCGATCGCGGAGGCGCACGCCGCCCTGCGCGCCGCCGGCCTGCCCGCGCGCGGCTGAGGCGCGAGCAAGCTTGACCACGTCCGCCGCCCGCAGCAGGACGCAGCCGATGACCGACCCCGACACGCTGACCCGCCTGGAGGCGATGATCGCGCGCCGCCGCTCGGCCGCGCCCGATATCAGCTATGTCGCCCGGCTCCACGCCGCAGGCCTGCCGCTGATGGCGCGCAAGCTGGGCGAGGAGGCGGTGGAGGCGGTGGTCGCCGCCCTGTCCGGCAGCGATGCGGAGCTGACCGGAGAGGCAGCCGATCTGCTGTTCCACCTCTTGGTGGTGCTCGGCGCGAGGGACATCCCGCTGGCCGAGGTGCTGGCCGAACTCGACCGGCGCGAGGGCACCTCCGGCCTGGCGGAAAAGGCCGCCCGCACCCGTCCTTGAGAGAAACGCCGATGCCGATCGACCCGACGCTGCCCTATGACCGCGACAACATCTTCGCGAAGATCCTGCGCGGCGAGATCCCGTGCAGCAAGGTCTATGAGGACGACTTCGCCATGGCCTTCCACGACATCGCCCCGCAGGCCCCGGTCCATGTGCTGGTGGTCCCCAAGGGGGACTATGTGAGCTGGGACGATTTCTCGGCCCATGCGCCCGATGCGCTGATCGCCGGCTTCGTGCGCGCGGTCGGTCACGTGGCGCGCGAGCTGGGGCTGGTCGAGCCGGGCTATCGCCTGCTCGCCAATATTGGCGTGCATGGCGGGCAGGAGGTGCCGCATCTGCACGTCCATCTGTTCGGCGGGCAGCCACTGGGGCGGATGATCGTCGCGCGGTGATCGGCTTGCCAGCGGGGCCGCTCCGCCGCTAGATGCGCGGGCCATGCCGACCGAGCGATGCCTGCCGCCGCCCGCCGGCCTTCTGGACGGGGCGCTCCACCTCTACCCGCTGCGCGTGCATTACGACGACACCGACCTGTCGGGGATCGTCTATCACGCGAATTACCTCAAATGGTTCGAGCGTGCCCGCTCGGACATGCTGCGCCTCGTCGGGATCGAACAGCGCGGCGCGGTCGATGCGGGGGAGGGGGCCTATGCGGTTGCCGAGCTGTCGATCCGCTACCGCGCCCCGGCCCGGCTGGACGATGCGCTGACTATCGCCACCCGGATTGCGCGCTTCGGCGCGGCCAGCGTGGAGCTGATTCAGCGGGCGCTCAGGTCCGGACCCGCAGGCGCGCCCGACCTGCTGGCGGAGGCACGCGTGCGCGTCGGCTTCGTCGCGCCCGATGGCCGCCCCCGGCGCCAGCCGGCGGCGTGGCGCCTCGCCATCGCGGCCCTGATCGCAACCAAGGACAGCGAATGATCCCGACCCTGCTTGCCGCCGGCGCAAGCGCCGTTCCCGACGCGCCGACGCGGCTCGATCCGCTGACCCTGTTCCTCCATGCCGACATCGTCGTCCAGCTGGTGATTCTCGGACTTGTGCTGGCGAGCATCTGGGTATGGACGATCATCGTCTCCTTCTCGCTGCGGATGCGACGGGTGGGGCGCAACTCGGCGGCGTTCGACCGGGAGTTCTGGGATGCGGACGATCCTGCCGGGCTGATCGCCAGGCGCCGCCGCGACAACCCCTTCGCCCGCGTTGCCGGGGCCGGCATCGCCGAGCTCGACGCCTCGACCGAGGATGGCGTGCGCGACCGCGAAGGGGTGCGCCAGCGGGTCGCGATGGCGATGGAGGGGCAGGTCGCGACCGAGGCCGATGCGCTGTCGGGCCGGCTCAACTTTCTTGCCACCACCGGATCGGTGGCGCCGTTCGTCGGCCTGTTCGGCACGGTGTGGGGGATCATGAACAGCTTCTTCCAGATCGGATCGCAGCAGAACGCCTCGCTCGCAGTGGTCGCGCCCGGTATTTCGGAGGCGCTGTTCGCCACCGCCATCGGCCTGTTCGCGGCGATCCCGGCGGTCATCGCCTACAACCGCTTCAGCCACCGCGTGAACGCCTATGAAGCGCGGATGCAGCGCTTCGCCGACCGGGTCCACGCGCAGATCGGCCGCGAGCTCGAGCGCAGCTGATGGCGATGTCGGTGCCGTCCGGCGGAGGCCGCAGCCGTCGCAGCCGCCGTGCGCCGATGGCGGAGATCAACGTCACCCCCTTCGTGGACGTGATGCTGGTGCTGCTGATCATCTTCATGGTCACCGCCCCGCTGCTGACCAGCGCGGTGCCGGTGAACCTGCCCGACAGCGCCGCCGCTCCGCTCGACCAGGATCCCGCGCAGATCAGCGTGGTGATCGACGAGCAGGGGTTCATCTATCTCGACGACCAGCTGATCGAGGTCGGCGGCTTTCCGCAGGCACTCGAATCGCTCGCAGCCGGCAGCGGGGCAGAGGCGCCGCTGGTGACGCTGCGCGCCGATCGTGCGCTCGATTACGGCCGGGTGATTGCGGTGATGGGCGAGTTGAACCGCGCGGGATTCCGCTCCATCTCGCTGGTCACCACGGGTTCACAGGAGGCTCCATAGCCGGTTGTCATGGGAGCGATGGCCAGCCTGACGTCGGAAGACCGCATCGGCCTCGGCATCGCGGCGGCGGCGCACGTCGCGCTGGTCGTGGCGCTCGTGCTGCACGACCCGCCGATGCCGCCCCCGCTGCCGATGCCCGATCAGATCACGGTCAGCCTGGCGGACGAGGTCAGCCTGCAATCGACCGCGCCCGATCCCTCCGCCGCGCCGCAGGCGGCGATTGCCCCGGTCCTGTCGCCCGACCCCGCGCCACAGCCGCTGCCTGAACCGCCGCCGCCGGTCCCGGTGCGCGAACCGACGCCGCGCCAGGCCGAGCGGGCGCCCGCGCCGCGCCCGAGCCCCGCCGCCCGCGCCAGCCCCCGCCCGAGTCCCACGCCGGCGCAACGCGCCCGGCCGGAGCCGCAGCCCACCCGGCAGACCCAGCGCTCGGGCGGCAGCCGGATCGGCGCCGACTTCCTCGAAGGCAGCAGCGCCAGCGAGCGGACCGAGAGCCGGGGCACGCCGGCCGCCGCATTCGGGCCGACCGAGCAGGCCTCGCTCGCCCAGGCGATCAACCGCCAGCTCAAGCCGCACTGGAGCGCGCCGCAAGGCGTCGACGCCGAATTGCTGGTCACGGTGCTGAGCTGGGAGTTGAACGAGGACGGATCGCTGCGTGGAACGCCACGCGTGGTCAGCCAGTCGGGCATCAACGATTCCAACCGCCCGCAGGCGCAGCTCCATGCCGAACGGGCGATCCGCGCGGTGCAGCTGGCCGCTCCCTTCGATCTTCCTCCCCAGTTCTATGACCAATGGAAGCGCGTGCGCTCCTGGCGCTTCGACAGGAAACTCTAGACCATGACGATCCGGCTTCTCCCGCTGTTCCTGTTGTTCGCCGCCCTGCCGGCGGCGGCAGCGGTGCAGCAGACCCCGCCCGCTGCCGATCCGCCCACCGCCGCCGCACCTGTCGGTGCCGCGCAGGCGCAGCCCGAGCCGCAGGCGGAGGAGGGTGGCCTGACCGGCTCTGTCACCGACGAGAGCGCATGGCAGGATCTCGGGATCGCCATCCCCGCCTTCGCCACCGACCGCGACCAGCCGACCGCCGCCAGCGCCGGCAGCACCGCCGCTCTCGGGGTGGAACTGGCGCGCGTGGTCTATAACGATCTTCGCAACAACGGGCTGTTCCGCCCGGTCGGCCCCGATGCGCTGCCCCGGCCCACATTCCCGGAGATCAGTGCGCCCATTTATGACATGTGGCGCGGCCGCTCGGCCGAGATGCTGGTGCAGGGCTATGTTCGGGGTGGTGCCGACGGGATGCTGACGGTCGGCTGCTACCTTTATGACGTGCAGTTGCAGCAGCAGCTGGAGCGCGGCGGGTGGGTGGTGGCGCCCGCCGACTGGCGCCGCGCGGCGCACAAATGCGCCGACCTGGTCTATTCACGCCTGTCGGGGGAGGATCCGTTCTTCGACAGCAAGATCGCCTACATCGCCGAGACCGGACCCAAGGACAACCGGGTCAAGCGGCTGGCGATCATGGATTCGGACGGCGCCAACCACCGCTTCATCACCAATGGCCAGTCGATGGCACTGACCCCGCGCTATTCGCCCGATTACTCGAAGATCGTCTATCTCAGCTACCAGAACGGATATCCGCGCATCTTCGTCTATGAGATCGGCAGCGGACGGCAGACCCTGGTGACCGAAAGCCGCAATCCGACCTTCGCCCCGCGCTGGTCCCCCGACGGGCGGTCGATCATGTATTCGATGGCGGTGGCCGGCAATACCGACATCTATCGCGTCCCGGCCGGTGGCGGCGGCACGCCGGTGCGGCTGACCGACAGCCCTGGGCTGGACGTGGGCGGCTCCTACTCGCCCGATGGAAGCCGGATCGTGTTCGAAAGCGACCGTTCGGGCAGCCAGCAATGTTATGTCATGGATGCCGACGGGTCGAACCAGCGCCGCATCAGCTTCTTCGGCGGCCGCTGCGCGACGCCCGAATGGAGCCCCCGCGGCGACCAGATCGCCTTCACCCACATCGCCGGCGACCTGCGGGTGGCGGTGATGACTCCGTCAGGGGGCGGCATGCGCCATCTGACCAACGGCTGGCAGGACGAGGCGCCGACCTGGGCGCCCAACGGGCGGATCGTGCAGTTCTTCCGCACCGAGCGCGGTTCGGGGGAGGCCTCGATCTGGCAGGTCGACCTGACCGGCCGCAACGAACGGCGCCTTGCCACCCCGGTGGGCGCCTCCGACCCGGCCTGGGGACCGGTCCTGCCCTGATCGCGTTGACCGATCGAGCCCACAGGTTCAAGAATGATGATGAAGGAGGATGAGGCATGAACAAATACGCGATCGTTGCCGGAACCGCCGCCGCGCTGGCCCTGTCGGCCTGCGCCAAGAAACCGCCGGAGACTCTGCCGCCCGCGCCGCAGCCCACCGCAACGCCGGCTCCCGCACCCGCGCCCACGCCGGCCGCACCGGTTCCCGGCACCCAGGCCCATTTCACCCAGATGATGAGCGGGCGTGACACCATCTATTTCGACACCGACCGCTACAACATCGACAGCCAGGATCAGGTCGCGCTGCAATCGCAGGCGCAGTATATGAGCCAGTACCCCGGCATCCGCGCCACTATCGAAGGCCATGCGGACGAGCGCGGGACGCGCGAATACAACCTTGCGCTGGGCGAACGGCGCGCCAATGCGGCCAAGAACTACCTCGTCAGCCTGGGAGTGCCGGCAGGCCAGCTGACCACCGTCAGCTATGGCAAGGAACGGCCCCGCGCGGTGGGATCGAACGAAGCGGCCTGGGCGCAGAACCGCCGCGCGGTGACCGTCATCCTCAACTGAGGCACAGAACCGTCCGCCGCGGGCTGCGACCGTAGCCCGCGCGAAGGGCCGCACTTATGGCAGCGACGAGGGCGCGGCGGTCGCCATAGCCGCGCCCATTCGCCTCGACGGCTGCCTCACCCGGCGGGGTCGGGCAGAAGCGCCAGCGCGGCGGAGGGGCAGGCGGGCGATGTGCTCGGCCCATCGGAAAGGACCGAGCCCCTCCGCCTGTGCCCGCCGTCAGGGCGCCGCAAAAGCATCACTGGCTGGGCGGGGCGGTTTCCCCGGCGGGCACCTGCCCCTATAATGATTCGATGCTAACCATCTGGTTGATGCAATGAGCCGCTCTGGCCGCTCGATGGACTGGGGCTTTCCCCGCTGGCGCGGCTATGGTGCCGGGCGCGAGGCGGCTCAGGTCCGGCTGTGCGACCGCCACGGCTGCGCCGAACCCGGCAACTGCCCCGCGCCAAAGGCTCCCAACAGCCCTGAGCGGTGGTATTTTTGCCAGCGGCACGCGGCCGAGTACAACGCCCGCTGGGACTATTTCGCCGGGCTGGAGAAGGAGGAGGTCGCCGCCCGCGCCCGTTCCGAACGCAGCGAGAGCGCCGGCTACGCCGAAGCCGCGCATTATGGCTGGGCGGGTAGCGGCGACGGCAGCCGCAGCGCCGACGAGATGCGCGCGCTCGACCTCCTCGGGCTCGAAGTCGACGCCGATTTCGGGGCGGTGAAGAAAGCGTGGCGCGCGCGCGCCAAGCTGGTTCACCCTGACGTGCGGCCGGGTGACAGGGATGCGGCCAGGCAGTTCAGGGCCCTGCAACTCGCCTACGACGTGCTCCGCCAGGCAGAGGAGCGCCGGCAGTGGCGCGGGTGATGCCGCTAGATTGAGGCACCCCAGGTCGGTGCGAGCGCCTTCTCGAAATGGGCGATCGGCGGCAGCTCCCCCGGACCGCGCCGCGTTAGGCGACCGCTTCTCCGTGCACGTCAGGGGTGGGCGAGATGGTGCGCCTGCTCAAGGACCATGCGCTCCAGGCCTCAACGATCGACGGCGGTCCCGTACGGGTAGATATGCGTTCGGCGAACAGGGACGAGTTGCGCGTCCTGCGGGTCATCAACGGCCAGCAGCCGGTTCGTGTCAGCGTACGGCTCGCCGGCCGCCGCGCTTGATGTGGCAATCAGCAATATCTCCGACGCATGCTAGGGTCCAGACTCGTTCACAGCCAGAACGCAATGGCTGCGGCGAGGCTCACAGCTGAGAGGGAGTTGCGGGCAAGCTTGTCATAGCGAGTGGCAATGCGGCGGAAGTCCTTGAGCCTGCAGAACATGGCTTCGACGCGCCAGCGATCACGATAGCGGCGCTCGTCATACTGGATTGGGCGCTTGCGATTGCGCCGGCCGGGGATGACGGGGATCGTGCCCTGCTCGCGCAATGCGGCCCTGATGCGGTTGGCGTCGCAGCCACGGTCAGCGATAACCCGCTTCATGCCAACGGTTTCACCGATCAGCAGGTCCGCGCCCCTCGCGTCGGACGTGTTGCCGGGTGTCAGGACGAGGCGAAGCGGCCGTCCGAGGAGATCAACAAGGGCGTGGATCTTGGTCGTCCTGCCGCCACGCGAGATGCCAATGGCATTGGTTTGCGCCCCCCTTTTGCGCCGCCGGCAGAGCGGTGAGCTTTGATATAGCTACTATCGATCTGGCCGGTCTCCACGATCCAGCCTTCCTCGGTCAACACCGTCAGAATGCCGGTCCAGATGCCCCTGCGGCTCCATCGGTCCAGCGGTTATAGACCGTCGTCGCCGGCCCATATTCCGCAGGGCAATCCGCCCAACGACCGCCGCACCTGAGCATGTGGATGATCCCCGAGATCACCCGGCGATCATCGACCCGCCGCGCTCCAGGTTGGTTCTTCGGCAAATGAGGCTCGATCGCCGCCCACGCTTCATCCGACAGCCAGAACAACGAACGCGACATCCCCAAGGGCCTCCTGTCTCAGCGGAGACTCCCTGAATCAATGTCCCCGCAAATCTTCAAGAGGCTGATTGGGTTTGGACCCTAATATCAACGGGCGCTGAGGATGACTCACGTCAGGGATTCCCAAGAGGGT
>JACIYY010000087.1 GCA_014359685.1 Porphyrobacter sp.
GTTGATCTGGCGCTTGTCCTTGGCATCCTGAAGATCGTTCTTCTTGATGTATTCCCAGACCTTGCTGGTCACCTCGGTCCGCTTCATCGGCCCCTTGCCGACGACGGTTTCCAGTTCCGGCGTCAGCGTGACCGGTTTGTTGAGGGCATTGTTCTTTGCAGGCATGGTTGTCCCGTCCTTTCTGTCAGTCATTGCAAGCTAACCTGTTTCGGATCGAGAGGCGAGTGGACGCTCAGTCCCCCTCGTCCTCGTCATCGTCCCGCGCACCGTCATCGTCGGGCTGGCGGACATAGGTGCCGGTCAGCACCGCCGCGCCGATCACGTGCCCTTCCATCGCTTCCATCACCGCCTCGCGCGATGCACCTGGCATCAACGTCAACGGCAGGTCGAGGGCAAACAGCTGGAACACGTAATCGTGCGGAGCATGGCCGGTGGGCGGGTCGGGCAGCAGCCATTCGGAATTGCCGTAGGAGTTCTTGCCGACACGCGGCGGCGTCTCGCCCTCCAGCAGCTGACCCTTCTGCGGCGGCAGGCCCCACACCAGCCAATGGCAGAAGGGCTGCGGCGTCGGGGCGTCAGGGTCCTCGACCAGCAGCACCAGCTCCTGCGTGCCGGGCGGCGGTGCGGTCCATTCCAGCGGCGGCGCGACCGCATCCTCCTCGTCCGCAGTGAACGAGGGATCGAGCGCCTCGCCATCCTGGAACGCGGCCGATCGCAGCGCAAAGCCACCCTTGCCGAGCAGCCCTTCCTCGCCCAGCCGCGCAATGGCGAGCTTGCCGTGGCCGGCGCGGACGCGGCGCAGCGCCTTCCCCAGCCAGGCGGGCACGTGTTCGAGCATCCTTCGCCGTCTCCCGCTTGATCATCAACGCGTTGGCTGCCTCTGCCCGCTGTCCCGCCCGATGGCAAGGGCGACCGCCCTCGCGAGGGCCAGCAGAGGCGTGACAAGTGCTTGCCCGGCGACGGCCCGCACCCTAGGCTGCATGGCAATAGCCCGTCGCTCCTGCGGAGTATTGAACAAGCGCCATGGGATTGACGCGAACGGGCCTGACCGCCTGCTGCCTTGCCGCGCTCCTGACCGGCTGCGGAGGGGACAGCGGCAACGGCCCCGCGCCCTCTTCGGCCCCCGCCCCGGTTGCGACGCCGGCGCCCTCCCCCACCCCGTCGCCCTCCGCGCACTGCTCCCTGCGCGCGCGGCAGGAATGGGCATCGGCCCAGTTGCAGGAATGGTATCTGTTCCCCGACCTGCTGGCGGCCGGGCTGGACCCGGCGGCCTATTCCACCGTCGAGGACTATATCGACGCGCTGGTGCAGCCGGCGCGGGCGCTGGGACGCGATCGCTACTTCACCTACCTGACCTCCATTGCGGAGGAGAACGCCTATTACGAACAGGGCGCCAATGCCGGCTTTGGATTCCGCCTGAGCTACGACACGGGCACCAGCCGCGTGTTCGTGAGCGAGGCATTCGAGGGCGCGCCCGCGCTTGCTGCGGGGATCGACCGCGGGGCCGAGCTGTTGGAGATCCAGTCGGTCAGCGTCGCGTCGTTGATGGCGAGCGGTGGGCCGCAAGCGGTTATCAACGCGCTCGGAACGAGCGTTGTCGTGATTTTCCGCGACACCACAGGTGTGGACCGAGTGGCCGCCCTCAACAAGCGCGAATACACGCTCGACCCGGTGTCCGACCGCTATGGCGCCAAGGTGATCCGGGATGGCGGCCGCAGCGTCGGCTATCTCAACCTGCGGACCTTCATCGACACCGCCGAGCCGGTCCTGCGCGCCGCCTTCGCCAGCTTCAAGGCGCAAGGGGTGACAGAGCTGATCGTCGACCTGCGCTACAATGGCGGCGGGCTGATCTCGACCGCGGAGCTGATGGGCAACCTGCTAGCCGACGGGCGCGGCGGGCAGGTGTTCGAACGGATCGCCTACCGCGACAGCAAGGCGAGCGAGAACGAGACCTATGCCTTCCAGGTGCAGCCCGAATCGATCGCGCCCACCAGGATCGCCTTTATCGGCACCGGCAGCACGGCATCGGCCAGCGAGCTGGTGATCAACGGCTTCATTCCCTATCTCGGCACCAGCATGGCGCTGGTCGGCAGCAACACCTACGGCAAACCGGTCGGCCAGATCGCGCTCGACCGCCCGGCCTGCGACGACCGGCTGCGGGTGGTGGCGCTGAAGATCGAGAATGCCGCCGGACAGGGCGAGTATTACAACGGCCTCGCCACCGCCGTTCCCGTCACCTGCGCTGCCAATGACGACCTGTCGCGCCAGCTCGGCGATCCGGCGGAGGCGATGATCCGGGCCTCGCTCGATTTCCTCGCCGGCCGCAGCTGCACCGCGATCAGCGCCCGCGCCGGCGCCAGCGCGGCGGGTGCCGGCACGCGCGTCGGCACTGCGCCGCAGCCCGAGATGCTGGTGCCCGAAAAGCCGCGCAGCACGCTCGAGCGCGAGGTGCCGGGCGGCTATTGATGGCGGCGGCAAAACCTCGCGCTCCGGTGGTCGTCACCGGCTTCCGCCCCTTTCCCGGCGTGGCCGCCAACCCCTCGCAGATCGTGGTCGAGGCGCTGCAAGCATCGCCCGGCACCCTTCCCGATGGCGCCGAGTGTCGCCTGCTGGAGGTCGCCTATGCCGCCGTCCCACCGGCGCTTGACGAGATCCTCGTCCGGCCGCCCGCCGCCCTGGTGTTGACCGGCTACAGCGCGCTCGCCCAGGGTCTCGAGCTGGAGCGGCGAGCCAGCAGCATCCGCTCGCCGCGCTTTCCCGATGCGCGCGGGTTCTGTCCTGCGTCGCGCCCGGGCGCTCCCGTCGACATTCAGGAGAACCGCGCCTGCGACGTTCCCGCGCTGGAGGCGGCGTTGCGGACGCGGGGTATCGCCTGCCAGCTGTCGGACGATTGCGGCCACTATGTCTGCAACAGTGCCTATCACACCGCCCTGGCCCGAATCGCCGCGCGGACCCTGCCGACGCGGGCGATCTTCGTCCACCTGCCGGCCGTCGCCGGAACTCCGCTGGCCGAGACCAGCGCCTCCGCGATGGAGCTGACCGAGATGGCGGCGGGAGTGGCAACGATCGCCCGGCTTCTGGCGGGCGAACCGACCTTCCCGCCCGCCATCCGCTAGCCCTCGGAGATCTGCTCCAGCGTCTCGCCCGACAGCTCCTCGTCCTCCGACAGGGCGACGTCGGCCAGCGCCACCACGCCGATCAGCCGCTCGTCCTGGTCGGTGACGTAGAGCCGGCGGATCTGCTCGTCCTGCATGATGCCGGCCGCGTCCTCAACGTCAGCGTCGGGGCCGACGCACAGCGGATCGGGGGTCATCACCTCGGCAATCTCGGCGTCCGGGCCGAGGCCCTGCGCCACGCCGCGCACGGCTATGTCGCGATCGGTGACGACTCCGACCAGCCGGCCGGCATCGACCACCGGCATGGAGCCGAAATCGCCCTCCGCCATCTTCGTCGCCACGGCGCGCAGCGTGTCTGCGGGGCTGCAGGTTTCGGGATCGGGGGTCATGATATCAGAGACTTGCATCGCTCGGTCTCCTGGAGAGAAAACGCCGCGCACCGGGATGATGCGCGGGTCATCGCGTCAACGCCGGGCGCCGCGTGGTGCCCCCTCGCCCGGTCGTCGCCCGCGGGCGACCGGTCGTGTTTGCCGGCCGGTCACGGCAGGTCGCGTGCCATGCCCAAGTGCCGCTCGATAATCGGAGCGGTGGTGCTGGCAAAGCGCATCAGCGGCTCCGGATGGCCGGGTTCGGCATAGGTCTGCATCAGTTGCAGCGCCTGCTCATGCGCAGCGACCTGCTGCTGTTTGTAGAGCGCGTCGAACCCTTCGGCGGTGGCGTCGCGCAACGCGGTCAGCTGCTGCTGCTGGGCGGGTGTCATTTCAGGCGAGACGGTCACCCCCTCGACCTCACCGGCGGCTTGCCGCAGCTTCTCGGTCGAGCTGGTGTGATCGGCGATCATCATCTGCGCGAAGTCGCGCACCGCCGGGGTCTGACTCTTCTCCTGCGCAATGCGCGCCGATTCAAGTTCGAACATGTCGCTGGCCGCAGCCATGTCGACGAAGCTCTGCGGGTCGGAGGCCATCGGCGATTCCGTCGCGGCGGAGGACTCGGCCGCGGGCGTCTCCACGGTGGTGGCTCCGGTGGTGTCCTCGGCTGTGCCGCAGGCCGTCAGGGCCAGCGCGGCCAATGCGGCGGTGCCGAAAAGATGAATCGTCATGAAGGCTACTCCCCTTTGGTCCATGCGCGGACCCAAGGGGAGCGGGACAGCCCACAGTCGGTTCCCAACTTGCCAAACAGCAATTCTACCGCGCCGGAGAGCCGGTGTAAGGCCGCGCCGCTGTCCAGCCGCAGCCGGCGCGTGTCTCGCCCCTGACCTCCAGCGTCACCGTGAAGGGGTAGGTCCGGTCCGACATCCCATCGCTGCACGGCTGATCGCTGGCGGCGAGGACGAGCGGCGCGCCGTCCAGCGTGCCCGTCCACGACACCCCGCCGCGCCCGGCGAAGCGTTCGACCGCGATGGCCGCGCCGTCCTGGTTTTCGGGCGTCGAGTAGACGAGGGTCCCGCCGGCGACGTGACCGCCCCAGAACGGTTCGGTGCCGGTGAAGCGCAGCCGCTCCGCTTCGGCAATGCCGGCATAGGGCTGGCGGCTGTCGCCCCCCGGCAGATCGCCCGTCTCAGACCCACAGCCGGCGAGCGCCAGCAGGATCAATGCCGGCGCAAGCACCGCAAGCGGATGGCGCACCGGGTCGATCCTCCACAAGGCCGTCAACGCTCTCATCGGCCGAGCTGCATTAGCCTCGTGCAGGCAGCAGGTCGAGACCAGCGGAGCCACGGCCGTCGCGCGAGCACGAACCGATCCCGCATAGCAGGATCGGTTCGGTTCTGCTGGCTATCGCGGCCCTTGGGCCGAACCGGGCCGGTGCTTACTGCATGCCACCCGCGGCGCTGCGCCCGGCCCAGGGCAGGCCGCGCGCGGCGAGCTGCGCGAAGGCCCCGGACTGGGCGCGATCAACGCATTCGCGAGCGCTCGGCAGCCGGTCGAGTGTGGAGCCGGACTGGACGTCACACACCTTCTTGGCCGCACGATCGATCCGGATGGCGAGGGTTTCGCGGGCATAGGCGTCGGCCAGGTTGAGGTCGGACACGCGCACTTCGATCGAGCGGGTATCGCCTGTCTGCGGCGAAACCACGAGGGTGGCGTTCTCGGGGGTGGCGGCCAGCGCGCCGGTGGCGCACAGACCGATCAGGCCGGCCAGCGCGGCGCGGCCCAGGCGGGCGGGACGGAAATTGGGCATCGTTCTCTCCTGCTCGTCCGCCGGGCGTACAATGCGCCCCGCGTGACATGATCCCCCGGCTGTCCGTGGGCTCCCCTCGGCAATAGCTCCGAGTCGTCGGCCGATCAAGGTCCGCGCGCAGCAATTCGTGGCTGCAACGCAGCATGGCAGGGAGCGGAGAAACGATCGGCATCGGTCCTCTCCGCTTGTCCTGCCCTGCCCCTCCGCTCCGACGAGAGCAGCAGGCGCGTTATGCTCTCTTTGCCTTGTGCTCGGGGATCAGGCGGTCAAGCTCGGCGATCCGCTGCCGCTCGGGCGTGTCCTTCGCCAGACCTTTGAGGCGGCAGGTCGCCCACAGCGATTTCCGCTCAGATTCCAGCGCCTTGAGGTAAAGGTCGGCCATCACTCGGGTTCGCGTCCGCCGGCGCCGACATACAGCTCGCCGCCGGTCTCGCGGAACTTGCCGCTCATCGCCGCCATCCCCTGCTCGGCCTCCTCGGCCGCCACGAAGCTCTCGACCCCGGCATTCTGCTTGGCCGCGAACTCGCGCACCTCCTGCGTGATCTTCATCGAGCAGAACTTGGGTCCGCACATCGAGCAGAAATGCGCGGTCTTGGCGCCTTCGGCCGGCAGCGTCTGGTCGTGATAGTGCTCGGCCGTGTCGGGATCGAGGCTAAGGTTGAACTGGTCGCGCCAGCGGAACTCGAAGCGGGCGCGGCTGAGCGCATCGTCGCGCAGGCGAGCGGCCGGGTGGCCCTTGGCGAGATCGGCGGCGTGGGCGGCCAGCTTGTAGGTGACGACGCCGACCTTGACATCGTCGCGGTCGGGCAGCCCGAGATGCTCCTTGGGCGTGACGTAGCAGAGCATCGCGGTGCCGAACCAGCCGATCATCGCCGCACCGATGCCGCTGGTGATGTGGTCGTATCCGGGCGCGATATCGGTGACGAGCGGCCCCAGCGTGTAGAACGGCGCCTCTCCGCATGCTTCCAGCTGCTTGTCCATGTTCTGCTTGATCTTGTGCATCGGCACATGGCCGGGTCCTTCGATCATCACCTGCACGTCCCTGGCCCAGGCGCGCCTGGTCAGCTCGCCCAAAGTGTAGAGCTCGGCGAACTGCGCCTCGTCATTGGCGTCGGCGATGCTTCCGGGGCGCAGCCCGTCGCCCAGCGAATAGGCGATGTCGTAGGCGGCGCAGATCTCGCTGATCTCGTCGAAGTGTTCGTAGAGGAAGCTCTCCTTGTGGTGCGCAAGGCACCACTTGGCCATGATCGAACCCCCGCGCGAGACGATGCCGGTGACGCGCCGGGCGGTCATCGGGATGAAGGGCAGGCGCACGCCGGCATGGATGGTGAAATAGTCGACGCCCTGTTCGGCCTGTTCGACCAGCGTGTCGCGGAAGATCTCCCACGTCAGGTCCTCGGCCACGCCGCCGACCTTCTCCAGCGCCTGATAGATCGGCACGGTCCCGATGGGCACGGGCGAGTTGCGGATGATCCATTCGCGTGTGTCGTGAATGTTGCACCCCGTGGACAGGTCCATCACGGTGTCGGCGCCCCAGCGGATCGCCCAG
>JACIYY010000088.1 GCA_014359685.1 Porphyrobacter sp.
AGCATTGATCGGGCATGACCAAGGACAAGTATCTGGGAGCCGGCGGCAAGGCCGCCATCGCCGGCGCGATCGGTTCGGCCGCCATCGCCGCCGCGCTGCTCTACGTCAATCGCCGCAAGGAGCGGGAGCGGCGGCCGCCCACCGCCACCACTCCGCCGTCGGGCGAGCAGCCGGAGACCGACTGATGGAGCCGCTCCACACGGTGGAGGGGCGGGCGGTCCCGTTCGGGCGCAAGAATGTCGACACCGACCTCATCATTCCCGCCCGCTGGCTGAAGACGATCAGCCGTGACGGGCTGGGCCGGGGCGCGTTCGAAACCGTGCGGGCAGATCCCGGCAACGTCTTCGACCGGCCCGAATTCGCCCGCGCGCCGATCCTGATCGCAGGCGACAATTTCGGCTGCGGGTCGAGCCGCGAGCACGCCGCCTGGGCGCTGCTCGACATGGGCGTGCGGGCGGTGATCGCCCCCAGCTTCTCCGACATCTTTGCCGGCAATGCCTTCAAGAACGGGATCCTGACCGTGGTCCTGCCGCAGCCGGCGGTCGACCGGCTGCTGGCGGTGGCCGAGACCGACCCGATCGCCATCGACCTCGAACACCAGACCGTCACCACCCCGTTCCAGGATCGCTTCACCTTCGAGATCGACCCGTTCCGCAAGCGCTGCCTGATGGAAGGGTTGGACGAGGTCTCGCTGACCCTCGCCCGCGACGCCGCGATCGCCGCCTATGAGCGCCGGCTCGCCGCTGCCCAGCCGTGGGTGGCGCGCGGAACGGGGATTGCCGCCTGACCGCAAGAGCCTTACCTGCGTTGGCAACCGACACTCTGCTGGCAAGGGCCGTGGCATGACCGACTTCAAGGACCGTGAGCGCGCCGAGGAGGCGAAGTTCGCACTGGACGGAGAGACCGCGTTCCGCATCGCCGCGCGCCGCAACCGCCTGCTCGGGCATTGGGCGGCCGAACGGATGAACCTGACGCCGGAGGAGGCCGATGCCTATGCCAAGGCGGTGGTGCAGGCCGATTTCGAGGAAGCGGGCGACGAGGATGTGGTCCGCAAGCTGCTCGGCGACCTGACCGCCGCCGGCTGCGAGATCGACGAGGCAGCGGTGCGCGCCGCGCTGGAGGCCAAGGCCGTGGAGGCCCGCCGCCAGCTGATGAGCGAATCATGAGGTTGCCCGACCGGGCGCCGGGGGCCGGCCGCTGATGCCGATGCCCGCTGCCGAGATCGCCGCGCTGATCCGCGCCGCCCTGCCCGACGCCGTTGTCGAGATCGAGGATCTGGCCGGCGATGGCGACCATTACCTCGCCCGCGTCACCACCCCCGCTTTCGCCGGCAAGAGCCGGGTCCAGCAGCACAAGATGGTCTATGATGCGCTGGGCGGGCGGATGGGCGGAGAGCTTCACGCCTTGCAACTCACCACCTGTGCCCCCAATTGACCGGCATCGCAGCAGACCGAAACGGGGCTCTTGATGTCCGATGCCAATGCCCGCCTTTCCCGGATCGTCAGCGACAGCGACGTGGTCCTGTTCATGAAGGGAACCCCGCTGTTCCCGCAATGCGGCTTCTCCAGCCGGGCGGTTGCCATCCTCGAACATTGCGGGGTAGCCTATCACAGCGTCGATGTCCTGCAGGACATGGAGCTCCGCCAGGGGATCAAGAGCTTTTCCGACTGGCCGACGATCCCGCAGCTCTACGTCAAGGGGGAGTTCGTCGGCGGCAGCGACATCATGATGGAGATGTACGAGGCCGGCGAGTTGCAGCAATTGCTGGCCGAAAAGCAGGTCGCCCGCGCCGATTAGCCGATTAGCCGCCGCGATCAGGCAGCCAGCTCCTTCAGCGGCACCGAGGCATCGGCCAGCAGCGCCGGATCGATCGAGCGCCCCGCCACCACCAGCTTGCGGCCCTGCACGTAATCCTTGATTGCGTTGACGCAGTCGAGCGCAATCACCCGCCCGCGCTTCAGATAGACGATTGAGAAGCTGCGCGTGGCCATCTCGCCGCGCACCACCGCCTGGTCGAAGCCGGTCGACAGGCCGACGGTCTGGAGCCTCAGATCGTACTGGTTGGACCAGAACCACGGCACCGCATCGTATTCGGCCGTGCCGCCCAGGATCGCCTTCGCGGCGACGGTCGCCTGATCGTGAGCGTTCTGCACCGATTCCAGCCGCACGATGGCGCCATCGGCGAAACGGTTGGCGTGGGCCGCGCAGTCGCCGATCGCGAAGATGTCGGGCAGGCTGGTGCGGCACAGACCGTCCACCGCCACGCCGTTGCCGCCCTCCGCTCCGGCGGCGATCAGCGGCGCGACGGCAGGCACGATGCCGATGCCCACGATCACCATCTGCGCCGCGATCTGCTCGCCATCGGCCAGCCGCACGCCGGTGGCCGCGTCCTCTCCGGTGATGCAATCGACCCCCGCGCCGAGGCGCACATCGACGCCATGGGCGCGGTGTTCCTGTTCGAAGAAGCGCGACAGCGGCTCCCCGGCGACGCGGGCGAGCACCCGGTCGAGCGCTTCGAGGAGCACCACCTCACGGCCCAGCCCGACCAGCACGGCCGCCGCCTCCAGCCCGATATAGCCGCCGCCGATCACCACCACGCGGCGCGTCTCGGGCAGCTCGGCCATCATCCGGTCGACATCGGCGCGGTTGCGGACCGTGTGGACGCCCTTCAGATGGTGGCCGGCACAGACCAGCCGGCGCGGCGAGCCGCCCGCGGCCCAGACCAGATGGCGATAGCCGATCGTCTCGCCGGCATCGCTGGTGACGGTATGGGCCTGCGGATCGACGCTGACGACGCGGGTGCCGAGCGCAAGATCGATCCCGCGTTCGGGCCAGAAGGCCGCCGGCCGGATCAGCATCCGTTCGAAGGTGATCTCGCCGGCGAGATAGTCCTTGGACAGCGGCGGCCGCTCATAGGGCAGATCCGGCTCATCGCCGATCATCAGGATGCTGCCTGCGAAGCCGTTCTGGCGCAGCGCGATGGCGCAGGCGGCGCCGGCATGGCCGGCCCCGACAAGGACCACATCTGCCTGTCTCATCGCCTACACCGTCCCGCCGCTTTTTGCCCGAGCGCAGCCATGGCGCGCGCGAACCGTCGGGGCAAGAGGGCCGCCCGCTCCCCACATCCATGCCCGCGATCGGCGAGCCCCCCGCCGACGGCGCTACAGCGTCGCCCGGTCGAGCCGGGCTTCCCACGGGATCTGGCGTTCGTCCAGGGTCACCAGGTTGTGCCCCTCCACCAGCACGCCGCGCGAGTGGTAGCCGAGCAGCGTCTTGACCGGCACGTCCAGGTTGCGGACCAGGATGGCCGACTCCTCGGACGAGAAATCGGTCATCCCCCGCGCCCGCTCCGCACCATGCTCGTCGTAGATGTGGATCACGTCGCCCTTGGCGTAGTTGCCGCTGATCGAGCGGACATCCTCCCGCCCGATGCCACGCTGGTTGCGCCCCATTTCCGCCGCCGCCTCGGCGGTGACAACGATGCTGCCCGCCACCTGCAAGCGGTTGGTGAGCCACATCGCCCAACTCGTCAGCGGCTCGTCATGGGCCGCGCAGGTGGTGCACGGCCGTTCGCCCTTCAGCACCGAGGAGATCGGCTGGTCCACCTCGCCATTGGCGATCAGCGTGTGGCAGCCGGCGTTCTGCGCCATGTTGGCGGCCTGCAGCTTGGTCAGCATGCCGCCGCTGCCCAGCGCGCCGACCTCGCTCGTCACCGACAGATAGTCGCTGACATCGTGGACCGTCTCGACCAGCCGCGCACCCTCTTCGGCAGGGTTGCGGTCGTACAGCCCGTCCACGCTGGTCAGGATGACCAGGTGCTTGGCCTGGATCATCTGCGCGACTTTGGCGGCCAGGCGATCGTTGTCGCCGACGCGGATCTCCTCGGTGGTGATGGTATCGTTCTCGTTGATGATCGGCAGAACCCCGGCGGTCAGCAGCCGGTGGAGCGTGTTCTTGGTGTTGAGGAAGCGCGGATGGTCCTCGAAATCGCCGAGAGTGACGAGGATCTGCGCGATGCTCAGTTCGTGCTGGTGGCCGATATGCTTGTAGGCGTCCAGCAGCAGCGGCATTCCGCAGGCGGCGGCAGCCTGCTTGTCGCGCAGGCCGGCGGTCTCCGGCGTCACGCCGACCATCCGCATCCCCAGGGCCACCGCGCCGGAGGAACACAGCACAACCTCGTAGCCCTCGTCGCGCAGCAGCGCGATGTCTTCCATGATCCGCTGCATGAAAGCCCAGCGCGGGGTCAGACGGACTTGATCTGTGAGAAGACTTGAGCCAACCTTTACGACGACGCGCTTAACTTCGTCCACAGAGATCTCCGACAAATAAGTGTTTCTCTCTTCCTGAGGGCTTGCATCCGACGATACACCCGAGGACGTTTGACAAACCGGGTCGGTCCGAATAGCGGGCGCTTATACCAGCTGCACGGGTTTGGCAAACCAGCGGCGACGGTGCATGACAAACGCACGCGCTCTACCATGATGAAGCTGCCATCCCGGCGCAGCATCGCGCGGCACAGCAAACGAACAAGAGGAGCAGCGATGTGCGGATCGCACTGATCGGACATGGCAAGATGGGCGCGGCGCTGCTGACCCGGTGGCAGGCAGTGGCATCGAGCGATTTTCCCGGGCACCGCTTCGTGGTCATCGATCCTGGCCTGGCACCGCAGCACGGCGATGACGATGCCCGCGTGACCTTCCTCAACCAGCCGCCTGCGCCGGCCGAGAGCCGCTTCGACCTCGTGATCCTCGCGGTGAAGCCGCAATTGCTGGACAAGGTGCTGCCGCTCTATGCCGGGCGGCTGGCCGACGGTGGCTTCGTCGCCTCGATCGCCGCGGGCTGCTCGATCGCCCGGCTCCGCTCGCTCGCGAATGGCGCGCCAGTGGTGCGGATCATGCCCAACCTGCCGGCCGCGATCGGTGCAGGGGTCAGCGGGCTGTGCGCCGACCCGACCGTCACCGACGCCCAGCGCGACACGATCGAGGCGCTGATGGCGGCCGTCGGCATGGCGCTGTGGGTGGGTGACGAGGACCAGCTCGACCGCCTCACCGCCATCGCCGGCTCCGGCCCCGGCTATGTGTTCGAGATCGCCCGCAGCTATGTCGAGGCGGCGCGGGCGCTGGGCTTCGCGCCGGAGGTGGCGCGACAGCTGGTGCTCGCCACGATGGCCGGCACCATCGCCATGGCGCAGCAATCGGAGCTGGGGCTGGAGGAGCTGCGGGCCAGCGTCACCAGCAAGGGCGGCACCACCGAGGCGGGGCTGGCGGCGCTCAATGGCGACCGCGCGCTCGACCGGCTGCTGAGCGAGACGCTGCAGGCCGCCTATGCCCGCGCGGTCGCGCTGCGCTGATCCGGCATCGAAAGGGGCCGGGGCGCGGGGCCGGCGCGATGCCTCGGCAGCAATGCGCCATCCCCGCTGATGAGCTCGCGCATCGCCGCACCCGCGATCAGCGCGGCCGGGGCGTCAGGGCGATGCCGAAACCGCCGCCTGCCTCCATGGTGATCGCCAGAACGTCGCCGCTGGTGACGGTGTAACGCTCGCGCACCATCGCGAAGCGGTCGCCGTCGATGCCGCCGCCGGGTCCGTCGCGCCAGATTTCGGCGGTGTAGCGCACGCCTGCGGGGAGCAGGGACAGGTCGATCCTCACCTCGCGGCGCCGCTCGTCAGTGACGCCGCCGATCCACCAATCCTGTCCCCCGCGCCGCTGGCGCGCGACCACCGCATAGTCGCCGATCTCGCCCGCCAGCACCCGGGTTTGTTCCCAGTCGACCGGCACCTGCTCGATGAAGGCGAGCGCGTCGGGGTGCCTCGCATAGTTCTCGGGCAGGTCGGCCGCCATCTGCAAGGGCGAATAGATCACCACGTAATCGGCCAGCTGGCGCGCGAGGGTGTTGGGGATCGGCCGGCCGTTGCGGCCGACCAGGCTGACGATCCCTGGCGTCAGGTCGAGCGGTCCCGACAGCATCCGGGTGAACAGCAGCGTCGGTTCGTGGTCCGGCGGGTTGGGCGGTTCGCCCCAGGCGTTGTATTCGGTCCCGCGGGCGCCTTCGCGGGTGACCAGGTTGGGGTAGGTCCGGCGCAGGCCGGTGTCCTTGATCGGCTCGTGCGCGTTGATGGCGATCCGCCGCTCCGCCGCTTCGCGGGCGACCAGCACGTGATGGCGCGCCATGAACTGGCCGTCGTGCCATTCCCATTGCTCGGTGCCGTCCGCATCCTCGCGCAGGACCATGCCCGCATCGGCGACGTAGCCGGTTTTCACCGCATGCACCCCATGGCGCCGGTAATAATCGAGCGCCGCGTCGAGCTGCCGCTCGTACAGGCCGGCATTGCCGGCGGTCTCGTGGTGCCCCATGATCTCGACGCCCCGGGCGGCGGCATGGGCGGCGACCCGGTCCATGTCGAAATCGGGATAGGCCTCGGCGAAGCGGAAATTGCGCCCGCTCTCGCTCCACCAGCCCTTGTTCCAGCCTTCCACCAGCACCGAGCCGAAGCCGTGCTCGGCGGCGAAATCGATGTAGCGCAGCGCGTGCGCGGTGGTGGCGCCATGCTTCGGCCCGTCGCTCCAGCTCCACAGGTCGAGATGCATCGCCCACCAGATGCCGACATATTTGTGGGGCCGCACCCAGCTTACATCGCCTAGCCGGTTGGGCTCGTTGAGGTTGAGGATGAGGTCGGAGGCGGCGTAGAGCGCCGGCGCGTCCTCGGCGATGAGGATCGCCCGCCACGGGGTCGCGAAGGGCGCAGTGCCGCGCACCTTCCACGGCGCAGAGGACGGCGCCAGCCGCGTGCGGAAGCGCTGCCCCTCGATCCGCTGGAGCCAGAAGGCCGAATAATCGGCCAGCGCCGCCTCGTGGATCGCGATATGCAGGCCATCGTCCTTGCGGCGGAAGGTGATCGGCGTGTGCGCGGTGCCGACCTCGCCGGCCGGGGTGTGGCGGTAGAGATATTCGTAGCGGTTCCACTCGCCGCCCGGGATCCACCACGCCTCGCTCGCGGACCCGGCCTCGCCGGCGATCACGAACTCGGTCAGCTCCTCGTCGATCATCACCTCGGCAAGCTGCTCCTGCGCCGGGAATTCGAAGCGGAAGCCCACGCCCGCATCGAACACCCGCGCCACCATGACCAGCTCGCGCCGGGTCCTGACCTGCTCGCGGATCGGCACGCTGATCTCGCGGTAATCCTCGGCCACCAGCCGGCGCTCGCCCCAGGGCTGCTCCCAGGTCGCGCTATGCGCGCGGCGCGCCGCCTCGCCCAGCCGCATGTCGTGCGCCCACTTGCCCGCGCCGCGCAGCATGAAACCGAGCGTCGAGGGCGCGATCACCGCGCGCCCGTCGCGGGTCACCCAATAGGTCGCCACCTCGTCCACCGTGGTCAGCACGAAGCACAGCCTCCCATTGGGCGAGCATTGCTCGTGGCGAACATCGTCTCGGGCCTCGTCGGGGGCATCGTCGCGGGCAGCGGCCGGCCCGCCCCAGGCGAGTGTGGCCAGGCAGATCGCCATCGCCGCGCGGCGCATCGCTGCCATCGCGGCCCTGCACCAGCCTTCCCTGCGCGTCATCGCCGCTCTCCCGACACCCTGCCCCCGGCAGCCCCGATTCTCCCCGCGAAACGATCTCCGCGCCCCGGGCGTTGTCTCCTGTCTGGCCAGCTTTGATAATTGGTGCAACCCGGAGCGGGTTGGCGTAGGCCGCGTCGACCAGCCGCAAAGGTGGAGAGGAACCGCGATGGCACTGGCACCCGACGTCTCGTCGAGCACCGATCCCAATCCGCTGACGGACGAAGGCCGGCACATCGATGCCCCCGGGCTGCAATATTTCGTCTTCGCGCTGTTCTTCATCTTCGGCGGGATCACCTCGCTCAACGACGTGCTCATCCCCAAGCTCAAGGAGCTGTTCACCCTCAACTACACCCAGGCAATGCTGGTGCAGTTCTGCTTCTTCGCCGCCTATGCCATCATCGGCGTCCCCGGCGCGCAGCTGGTCAAGCGGATCGGCTATATGCGCGGCGCGGTGGCGGGGCTGGTGACGATGATGGCCGGCTGCCTGCTGTTCATCCCCGCCAGCCAGACCTCGCTCTACCCGCTGTTCCTGCTGGCGCTGTTCGTGCTCGCCAGCGGCGTGGTGATCGTCCAGGTGGTGGCCAATCCGCTGATCAGCCTGCTGGGTCCGGCGGCGACCACCCACAGCCGGCTGACCTTCGCCCAGGCGTTCAACTCGCTGGGCACCACCATCTTCCCCTATTTCGGCTCGATCCTGATCCTCGGCAGCCTCGCCACGGTCGCCGCCGCCGATCTGTCGGGGGAGGCGCTGCTGGCCTACCAGCGGGCCGAGAGCCGGGTCATCGTGCAGGGCTATATCGGGCTGGCCCTGGCGCTGGCGGTGGTCGCCGGGGTGGTGTGGGCCTTCCGCAACCGGCTCCAGGGCGAACGCCACGAAACCTCCAGCCTGCTCGCCGGCTTCGCGCTGCTGAGGCGGCCGCGCTTCGGCTACGGGGCGCTGTGCATCTTCCTTTATGTCGGCGCCGAGGTGGCGATCGGCTCGATCATCGTCAATTATCTGATGCAGGAGCAGGTGCTGGGGCTGGCCGAACAGGAGGCCGGCAAGCTGATCCCGCTCTATTGGGGCGGCGCGCTGGTCGGCAGGTTCATCGGCTCGGCGGTGCTGCGGATGGTCAGCCCCGGGCTGCTGCTGGCGGGCGTGGCCGCCGGCGCGATCACGCTGGTGGCGGTCTCGGCCAACAGCAGCGGGGCGCTGGCCGGTTACTCGCTGCTGGCGGTGGGGCTGATGAACGCGATCATGTTCCCGACCATTTTCTCGCTCGCCTGCGAGAAGCTCGGCCCGCGCGCGGCGGACGGATCGGGGATCCTCAACGTGGCGATCTGCGGCGGGGCCATCGTCCCGCTGGGCGTGGGGATGCTGGCCGATGCCAGCGGCAGCCTGGCCACCGCGCTCATTGTCCCGGCGATCTGCTACGCGATCATCGCCGGCTTCGGGATCTTCGCCCGCCGGCCCGCCTAGCCGCGCGCGCGGGAAACCTGCGCCATCCGATCGGCGGGGCCATCCGCTAGTCGTCGCGGCCAAGATAGGCGTCGGCGATGGCCACGGCCAGCGCATCGGCGGCGTCCGGCCCGGCGATCGCAACGCCGGGCAGCAGCACCCTCAGCATCGCCTGCACCTGCTGCTTTTCGGCCGCGCCGGTGCCGACCACCGCCTTCTTGACCAGCCGCGCCGCGTGCTCGTGCACCGGCAGGCCGGCGCCGCCGCAGGCGGCCAGCACCGCGCCGCGCGCCTGCGCCAGCTTGAGCGTCGATTGCGGGTTCTTGTTGACGAACACCTCCTCCACCGCCGCGCGGCCGGGCCGGTGCGCGGCGATCAGCCCGGCGAGCGCCAGGTGCAGCGTGTGGAGCCGGTCGGCCATCGGGGCGCGCGGGTCGGTCGGCACCTGCCCGTTGGCGACATGGGCCAGCCGGCTGCCCTCGGCGCGGACGATTCCCCAGCCGGTGCAGGATAGCGACGGGTCGAGGCCGAGGATCAGCAAGGCCCGCGCTCAGAGGCGCAGGCCGAGCCGCGGGCCGATTTGCATCATCAACAGATAGAGCACGATCGTCAGCGCGCAGCCCAGGGCCAGCGCCGGATAGAAGGGCACGCCGCCGCGCATCAGCGCCGGGATCAGCAGGAACATCGGCAGGCTCGGCAGCACATACCAGAAGGTCGCCTCCGCATGCACGGCCATGTTCTCCGCATCGGGCCGCGCGTGCCACAGGAAGATCATGCCCAGCACCGAGACCAGCGGCAGCGAGGCGACCAGCGCCGCCATCGCCGGCAGGCGCTTGCCGATCTCCGCAATCGCCGCGACCATGGCGCCGGCGAGCAGCGCCTTGGCGACCAGGCTCCCCATCAGCCCAGCCGCTCCATCACCTCGTCGCTGACCTCGTAATTGCCCCACACGGTCTGGACGTCATCGTCCTCCTCCAGCGCGTCGATCAGCTTCAGCAGCGTCTCGGCATCGCGTTCGGCGACCTCGACCGACAGGTTGGGCTTCCACGCCAGCCTGACGCTCTCGGGCTCGCCCAGCGCGGCCTCCAGCGCCGCGGCGACCTCGTGCAGGCTTTCCATGCCGGTCCAGATCGTGTGGCCATCGGCGGTGCTCTCGACATCGTCGGCGCCGGCTTCGATCGCGGCTTCCAGCACCGCCTCGTCATCGCCGGCGCTGGCCGGATATTCGATCATCCCCTTGCGCTCGAACCCGTGGCTGACCGCACCCGATGCCGCCAGGTTGCCGCCATTGCGGGAAAAGGCGACCCGCACATTGGTCGCGGTGCGGTTGCGGTTGTCGGTCAGCGCCTCGACGATCAGCGCCACGCCCGCCGGGCCGTAGCCTTCGTAGCGGACCTCCTCGTAATCCTCGCCCTCGCTGGCGCCGGCCTTGTCGATCGCGCGCTGGATGTTGTCCTTGGGCATGGATTGCGCCTTGGCGGCGTTGACCGCCAGCCGCAGGCGCGGGTTCATGTCCGGGTCAGGCAGGCCGGATTTCGCCGCCACGGTGATCTCGCGGCTGAGCTTGGAGAACATCGCCGAGCGCTTCTTGTCCTGCGCGCCCTTGCGATGCATGATGTTCTTGAACTTGGAATGGCCGGCCATTGGAACCCCGAAAAGTGCAGCGTTGGGGCGCTTTGCAACGGCGCCCCGAAAACGCCGGCCTTACACCGGGGGCGGGCGGCAGGGCAACCGGCTGGCCTCTCGCCGCGCCGCGCCCGCTCACACCCGCACGGCGGTGCCGCTGGCGCTGACCATCAGCATCGAGCCGGTGTCGCCGATCACCTCGTAATCGAGATCGACGCCGACCACCGCATTGCCGCCACGCTCGCCGCAGCGGGCCTGCAATTCCTGGATCGCCTGGACGCGCGCATCGGCCAGGATCCGCTCGTAGCTGCTCGACCGGCCGCCGACGATGTCGCGGATATTGGCGAAGAAGTCGCGGAACAGGTTGGCGCCGATGATCACCTCGCCGGTGACGATGCCGAGATAGTCCTGGATCGGCCGCCCCTCCAGCGTGGGCGTGGTGCTGACCACGATCCCGCGCGCATCCTTCCACGGGCCGGCGCCGCCCCGCTCAACCATTGACCACCGTTCCTCCGTTGGGGTGCAGCACCTGCCCCGACATATAGCTTGAATCCTCGCAGGCGAGGAACAGGAAAGCGGGCGCGACCTCGTTGGGCTGGCCGGCGCGGCCCATCGGCGTGCCCTCGCCGAAATGGGCGAGTTTTTCGGGCGGGGCGCCGCCGAACGGGTTGAGCGGGGTCCAGATCGGGCCGGGGGCGACCGCGTTCACGCGGATGCCGTCGGCGATCAGGTTCTCCGACAGCGAGCGGGTGAAGGCGGTGATCGCGCCCTTGGTGGCGCTGTAATCGAGCAGCCCCTTGCTGCCCTGATACATCGTCACGCTGGTGCAGTTCACGATCGCCGCCCCTGCCTTCAGATAGGGGCGCGCCGCCTGGACGAGATAGAACATCGCAAAGATGTTGGTCTGGAAGGTGCGCTGCAATTGTTCGGGCGTGATGTCGCGGATATCCTCGTCCGGGTGCTGCTCGCCGGCATTGTTGACCAGCACGTCGAGCCGGCCCCATTCGCGCACCACCTTGTCGACCACCGCGCGCGCGTGGTGCGGATCGCCGAGGTCGCCGGGGCACAGCACCACCTCGGCCCCCTCCTCCTCGCAGAACCGGCGTGTCGCCTGCGCGTCGTCGTCCTCTTCGAGATAGGCGAGCGCGACATTGGCACCCTCGCGCGCGAACAGCACCGCGACCGCGCGGCCGATCCCGCTGTCGCCGCCGGTGATCAGCGCGACCTTGCCCTTGAGCCGGCCCGAGCCGGGATAGCGCGGCTGCCAGTCGGGCTTGGGGTCCAGCTGGCTCTCGTGCCCCGGCATCCGGGGCTCTTCGGGGGTCTCGGCGATATGGGCCTTGTCGACGGTGGGGGTTTCGGGCTCGCTGGTCATGGTGGCAAATCCTCGGGCGGAGTTTGCCCGTTCAATGACCGCAGGGCGGGCAATGTTCCGCCGTCTGTCAGACAGACGGAGCGGGCCACCGGGGCCGGCGGCGGCGCGGTCTTGCCGGCCAGTTCGCGCAAGGTTGCGGCGAGGCGGTTGATGTGGGTGCACGAGGCGGCCTCCTCCGGCGCGTAGCGGCTGACGAGGTATTCACGCCGTTCGGACAGCACCTTCAGGTGCGCGACGGTGCGGGCGCGCAGCACCAGCCCGGCCGCGCGCGCCAGCTCGGTTCGGGCCGCAAGGTCGTGATTGAGGCGCCGCAGGTCGGCCGGCGTGCATCCGTGGTCCAGCAGGAAGGCGTTGAGGTACAGTTCGATCGCGTGGATCGCCAGCAACCGGAACGGCGCCCGCGACAGCGGTTGCCCCGCGCGGCCCAGCAGCGCGGCAGAGGCTGCGGCGCTGCGATACTCGTCCGCCAGCAGCCGCAGGTCGGCCGCCCTCGCGCCCTCCCGCGGATAAGACCTGTCTGCCGAAGCCGCCATCCCGCCCGCCTTGTGGGCGCGGCGGTAAAGAAAGCGCTAAGCGGAACCCCGGTGGGTCACCCCAGCCCGAGCGCGGCCTTGTAGGTGTCGAGGACCATTTCCATTTCCTTGCGGTCGTCGGGCTTCATCTTCCGCAGGCGGACGATCTGGCGCATGATCTTGACGTCATAGCCGACCGCCTTGGCTTCCGCATAGACGTCGCGGATGTCGTCGGCGGTGCCCTTCTTCTCTTCCTCCAGGCGCTCGACGCGCTCGATCAGCAGGCGCAGGCGGTCATCGGTCGGCTCGGCCATCGGGGTGCTCCGGTGTTGTCGTGATTCGGCTGAGGCGGGGCGATAGCGGGCGCCGCGTCCGGGCAGAACCTTCGCCCCGAGTTTTCCCCCGATCGCGCGATCGCGTCACCCAGCGCCCGCATTGCGCGCGATGCCGGCCTCCATCCGCGCGATCTGTTCGGGGGTCGCCTCGCTCTGGTGGCGCGCCTTCCACTCCTCGGCCGCCATGCCGTGAATCAGCGCCCGCGCCTGTGCCCGGTCGCCGTCGAACCCGGCATCGCGGATCCAGTCGGCAAGGCAGTTGCGGCAGAACCCGGCAAGGCCCATCAGATCGATGTTCTGCGCGTCGTGCCGGTGGCGCAGGTGGCGCACCAGCCGGCGGAAGGCGGCCGCCGCCACGGCGTCGGGAAGGCTGTCGAGCGGGTCGGGGGAACTGCCCATGGGATCGTCCTTGTCTTGTCGCGAAGCGCTGCGATAGTCGGCCCGGCATGAGCAAACTTCAACCGCGCGGCCGCAAGGTCAAGATTCTCGCCACCATCGGACCCGCCAGCCACGACCCGGAGATGCTGCGGCGGCTGCTGCGCGCCGGGGCCGATGCCTTCCGCGTCAACCTCAGCCATGGCGATCATGCCGGGCACGCGGCCGTGATCCACACCATCCGATCGCTGGAGCAGGAGCATGCGCGCCCGATCGCGATCCTGTGCGACCTGCAGGGGCCGAAGCTGCGGGTCGGCCGCTTTGTGGACGGCCGGGCGATCCTGCCCCACGGCAGCCGCTTCACCCTCGACCGCGATCCCGCGCCCGGCACCGCGCAGCGGGTGTGCCTGCCGCATCCCGAGCTGTTCGGGCTGCTCCATCCGGGCCAGCGGCTGCTGATCAATGACGGCAAGATCCGCCTGCGGGTGCTCTCCGCCACGCCCGACGCGATCGAATGCACGGCCGAGGTCGGCGGCGTCATCTCCGACCGCAAGGGCGTCAACGTCCCCGATGCCGAGGTGCCGATTCCGGCGCTGACCGACAAGGACCGCCGTGACCTCGCCTTCGCGATAGACCAGGGCGCCGACTGGATCGGCCTCAGCTTCGTGCAGCGGCCCGAGGATCTGGCGGAGGCGCGGCGGCTGATGGGCGGGCGCGGCTTCCTGTGCGCCAAGATCGAAAAGCCGCAGGCGGTGCAGCGCCTGCACGAGATCATCGAATTGTCGGACGGGATCATGGTCGCGCGCGGCGACCTTGGCGTCGAGCTGAACCCCGAGGAGGTGCCGCCGCTGCAGAAGAAGATCGTCAATGCCACCCGCCTGTCGGGCAAGCCGGTGATCGTGGCGACGCAGATGCTGGAATCGATGATCGAGAGCCCGGCCCCGACGAGGGCCGAGGTCTCCGATGTCGCCAATGCGGTCTATGACGGCGCCGACGTGGTGATGCTGAGCGCGGAGACCGCCGCCGGCGAATGGCCCGAAGAAGCGGTGCTGATGATGGATGCGATCGCCCGCCAGGTGGAGCGGGACGAGGCCTATCGCCAGCGGGTGCGGCTGCTCGACACCCGGCCCGACCCGACCACCGCCGATGCGCTGGCCCATGCCTGCATGACCATCGCCGACACGGTCAACATCACCGCCATCGTGGTGTTCACCGGCTCCGGCTCGTCGGCGCGGCGGGTGGCGCGCGAACGGCCATCGGTGCCGATGATGGTGCTGACCCCCTCGGTCACCGTCGCCCGGCGGATCGCGCTGCTGTGGGGCGCGCATCCGGTGACCACGCGCGACATCGGCAGCTTCGAGGAGATGATCGCCAAGGGCAAGCGCATGGCGCTGCGCCACGGCTTCGGCGCCAAGGGGTCCAAGCTGCTGGTGCTGGCGGGCGTGCCGTTCGGGATGCCGGGGGCGACCAACCTGCTGCACGTCGTGACCCTGACCGGCGAGGAGCTGGCCGAGCACGAGCGCTAGGCGTCAGGCCGGGTCGGCCAGGCCCGCCGTCAGCGCCGCCCGCAGCTTGCCCAGCGCCGCCACCTTCAGCTGGTGGACGCGCGGCACGCTGACCTCCAGCACGGCGGCGATCTCGGTCAGGTTGAGCTCCTCGACGAAATAGAGCTGGACCAGCAATTGCAGCCGTTCGGGCAGGCCGGCGATGGCCTCCACCAGCGCGGCCCGGTCCTGCTGCCCCAGCACGATCGCCTCGGCATCGGGACTGTCGGCGGCGAAGGCGGCATCGCTGTCGGAATAGGAATCCTCGATCGATTCGATCGCCACCGGCGCGGCCGCCAGCCGCAGCGCATGCATCTCCGCCACCGGCACGCCCAGCGCCGCGGCGGCTTCGATCGGCGTCGGCGGGCGGCCCAGCAGGCCCTGCAGCCGGCGCTCGACCTCGGCCAGCCGGCGGCGCTTGTCGCGCACGCTGCGCGCCTCGGGCGAGCTGGCGCGCAGCAGGTCGATCATCGCGCCGCGCACCCGGGTCCGGGCATAGGCGGCAAAGCCATCCTCCCCCGGCCCGCTATGGCGCTGGACGCATTCGGTCAGCGCCACCAGCCCGGCCTGCATCAGATCCTCGACATCCACCGTCGGCCCGGCGCTGCCCGACAGGTGCCAGGCCAGCTTGCGGACCATCGGCAGGAAGCGTGCGACCCTGGCGGCGGCATCGTCGCGATAGGATCGTTCGGCAGCGCGTGCGGAATGAGCGTGCATCATGCGGCAAGAGCCTTCCTCGCATCATTGGCGGCAACCGGGTTCCCAGCGGGCGGATTCCCGGCGGGCGGGTTGCCAGCGACCGGATCGTCGGCACCCGGCGCGCCCGCCACCGCCGGGGTCCGGTCCTCGCCGCCGACCACGGCGATCACCTCGATCGGCTGGGTGGCGGGTAGTTCGTGGATCGACAGCACCGCGCAGCCGGGCGCGCGCAGCCGCAGCAACTCGGCCAGCGCGCGGCGGGCGCGCGGCTGGACGATCAGCGCCGGCAGCGCGCCGGGGGGCAGTGCGGCCATGATCTGCGCCACCCGCTCGCCGATCGAGCGGGCCAGGTCTGGCTCGATCACCGCCTGCCCGGTGACCGGATCGTGCATCCCGCCAGCGACCATCTCCTCCAGCTCGGCGGCAAGCGTGATGACCGGCAGGCGCTCGTCGGGCGGGCACAGCCGGCCGACCAGCAGCGCGCCCAGATCGGCGCGCACCATGTCCACCAGCCGCTCGTGCTCGGTGGTCTGCTGCGCGGCCTGCGACAGGCTGGCCAGCACCGGCAGCGGGTGGGCGAGCGGGATGCCGTCCGCCAGCAGCGCGCGCAGCAGCCGGGTCAGCGCGGCCAGCGACAGCGGCTGCGGGGTGATGGTGGCGACCAGCTCGCCATGCCGCTGCTTGATCAGGTCGAGCAGCTCGCGCACCTCGTCGGGGCCGAGAAGCCGCTCCGCGCGGGCCGACAGCAGCTGGTTCAGATGCGTCGCCAGCACGCTTTCGGCATCGACCACCAGATAGCCCTCTGCCGTGGCGAGGTCGCGGTGGGCCGGATCGATCCACAGCGCCGGGCAGCCGAAGCTGGGATCGGTGGTGGGGTCGCCCGGCACCAGCGATCCGGCGGCGGCGTGGGCCGAGACCTGCCCGGTATCGATCGCCAGCGCCCGGTCGAGCCGCAGCCGGCCCGAGCCGAGCGGCGCCCCGCCCAGCGTGATGCGATAGGTATCGGGCGCGAGGTCGAAGCTGTCGCGGAGGCGGAATTGCGGGATGACGAAGCCGAATGCCTTGCACATCTGCCGCCGCAGCCCGGTCAGCCGCGCGACCAGCGGGGCGCCCCGCCGCTCGTCGGCCAGATGGACCAGGCCGTAACCGAGCTCGACCGTCACCAGCGCCTGCTCGGCCACCTCGCCGATGGCGATCACCGCCGGATCGGCCGCGGGCTCCGCTGCGGGCACGCTCGCCGCCCGCGCGCGCCGGCCCAGCCAGCGCCACAGCACGAAGGCTGCGGCCGACAGCGGCAGGAAGATCATCTGCGGCATGGCCGGGATCGCGCCCATCGCCGCCAGGATCACCGCCACCGGCAGCCAGATGCCCGGCGCCGCCAATTGCCCGCCGATCTGGCCGCTGAGGTCGCGGCTGTCGGAGACGCGGGTGACGATCACCGCCGCAGCGATCGACAGCAGCAGCGCCGGGATCGAGGCGACCAGCGCATCGCCCACCGCCAGCGTGACGTAGAGCTGGCCCGCCTCCGCCGCCGACAGGCCGTGGCTGACCATGCCCAGCACCAGGCCGGCGATGATGTTGACCGCCAGGATCAGCAGCGCGGCGACCGCGTCGCCCTTCACGAACTTGCTGGCGCCGTCCATCGAGCCGTAGAAATCGGCCTCGGTGGCGATCTCGCGGCGGCGCGCCTTGGCCTCCTCGGCGGTCAGCAGCCCGGCGGCAAGGTCGGCGTCGATCGCCATCTGCTTGCCCGGCAGCGCGTCGAGCGTGAAGCGCGCCGACACCTCGGACACGCGCCCGGCGCCCTTGGTGACGACCATCAGGTTGATGATCATCAGGATCAGGAACACGAACAGGCCGACCGCGAAATTGCCGCCGATCAGGAAGGCGCCGAAGGCCTCGATCACCAGCCCGGCGGCGGCCTCGCCCTCGTGCCCGTAGAGCAGCACCACGCGGGTCGAGGCGACGTTGAGCGCAAGGCGCAGCAGCGTGGCGAACAGCAGGACCGAGGGGAAGGAGGAGAAGTCGAGCGGCTTGTCCGAATTCACCGCCGCCATCAGCACCGCGATCGACAGCGCGATGTTGAGCACGAACATCAGGTCGAGCAGCAGCGCCGGAATCGGCACGATCATCAGCGCGATGATCACCAGGATCCCGGCGGGCAGCGCCAGCGCGGGCGAGACCATCCCGCGAAGCGCACCGCTCACAGCCCGAAGCTCCGGAACCGGGCATAGGCCGCATCGACCCGCCGCGCGGCGGCGCCGGGCAGGCGGTCAGGCCCGGCCCCCGAGCCAGCGCCGAAGGTGGCGCGCAGCGTCTCGGCCATCGAAGGGCGCGCGGCGGGCTGGTCGGCGGCGGCGGAGATCCAGCCGGGCGAGCCGGAGCGGGCGGGCGGCTGCGCCCAAAGCGCGGCCGATCCGGCGGCAGCCGCCCCTGCGCCCGGCGCGCCGTTAATCGCCCCGGCGACCTTGCCGCGCATCACCGCCATCACCTCGCCCACCGAGCGGGCGCTGCCGCCAGCGTGGAAGATCGACCGGTTGGCCGCCGCCGCGCGCGGGAACAGCGCGGCCGCATTCTGCGCAGGGTCAGCGGCCAGCGCCGACAGGAACCGACCCGCGCCATCGGCGCCGAGGAAATGGGCAAGGTACAGCTCGGTCGCATCCGGCTCGCGCCCCAGCACGCCGCGCAGCGCGCCGGCATTGTCGCGCGCCAGCTCCGCCGCCATCAGCGCGGCGGCGTCGGGATCGTGGCGCAGCGCCATGACCTCCGCCCGCAGCGCCGGATCGACCACCGCCCGGCCATCGGCCCGCGTGATCGCCGCATCGGCCCAGCCGAGCCCGTGCGAGGCGCCGTGCCGGTCCACCGTGTCGAGCCAGGTGCCGTCGATGAACTGATACAGCCCGGCGGCGCTGGAGCTGGGCGCCCTGGCCTCGGGATCGAGGCCGGATTCGAGCCGCGCCTGCGCCAGCAGATAGTCGAAATCGACCCCCGTCGCGGCGGAGGCGCGGGCGATGGCGGCGTGCACCCCGTGGCTCTGCACATTGTTGACCGTTGGCACCCGGAAACCCCTGCGTGGCTCGACCTCGCGGGGATGGGAAGCAAGGAGCGTGCCAGGGCACGCCTTCGCGGGTGGGCGCCTCAGAAGGCGGAGCCGACCCCGCTCTGCGAATAGAGTCCGGCGCGCCCCGTCAGCTGGGCGAAGCGGGCCTGCATGTTGCTGGCGATCAGGTTGCGCAGCCTGCGGTTGATCGCGTTCAGCCGCCGCACCGCATCGAGCAGGCCGCGGCCTTCCTCGTCCAGCGCGGCGCTGTCGCAAGCGTCGATGATCGCGCACAGATCCATCTTGCCGCCGGCGCAGGTGATGATCCGCTCGAGGTCGAGAGCGGCAAGGGCCTGCCGCTCGCCCTCCAGAAGGGCAAGCATTTGCCGCAGATGGTCGGCCAGCGGCAGCGCGGTCGCGGCGCGCCGCGTAGGGGCCACCGAACGGCTCATTCGGGGACCCTCAGCAGATAGCCGGCGGCGATGATCGCGTCGGCGATGCGGGTCGGGACCACCGGATAGCGGCCCTCTTCCACCGCCTTGCGGATCTCGGCGACGCGATCCTGATCGAAGGGCGGCTGCGCGCCGGCCCCGACTCGCCCGCTGGCGGCGGCGGCCGGGTTGGCCATCGCGGTGGAGCCGGCATCGCCGGCCGGCGCGGCGGTCTCGCCAGCGACCGCGCGGGCGGGTGCCAGCGGGGCGACAGGGGCCGGCGCCGGCGTCTGGAGACGCTGCGCCATGGTCAGCTTGGCCGGGTCGATCGGGGTCATCGTGTTCGCTCCCACAAGGGTCGTCCCGTCGCAGAACGGACGATCGCCGGCAGGCTTAAGGGCCGGCCCGCCCGCCTACGGCAGATCGGCGCCGACCAGGCCGGGCCGCAGCACGCGGGCGCGCATCGGATCGGTCCGGGTGCCCGCCGGGCGGACCCGGATCCACTCGCCGGCAGCCCCGCCCTCCAGCGCCTCGCCCTGCCGGGTCAGGGTGAAGCCGCGCCCGCGCACCGCGATCGCGACGCTCTCCCCGCGCGAGACGATCGGGGCGGCGGCGGCGGCGCCCGGCCCGGCCTCGACCGGCACGTAGAGCCGCCAGCCGCCCGCCACCGGGCAGCGGACCAGCACCGTGGCGCGGCCGCCGCCGTGCCATTCGAGCGCCAGCGGCTCACCGCAGGGCGCCAGCCGCAAGCGCCGGTCAACCGGCAGGCGCGCCCCGCCCGGCTCGCCGATCGCCGCCCCGGTGAAGCCGGCCACCGCCGCGTCGATCGCGGCCGGATCGGCCGAGGCGGCGCTCGCAACGGACGGGATCATGGCCAGCGCGGCCAGCGCGGCCAGCGCGGCGGCGCCTGCGGCAAAGCGGTTCAGCGGCATGCGATGTCCTCGTTGCGGGCGGCTCCGGGCGCGCCATCGGCCCCGGCGCTGCAATCATCGTGCCACGGGTCCTGCGGAGCGTCGAAGGCGAGCATCGCCAGCAGCTCGTCGGCCGCTGCCGGCTCGATCACGATCCGCGCCGCATGACCTTGCGCCCGCGCCTCGGCCGCCAGCGCCAGCGCGGCGGCGGCGGCGGCCGGTTCGGCGCCGGCGCGGTGGCGGGCAAGGATGGTCAGCCGCTGGCGGGGATCGCGCGGCTGCCCGGCCAGCCAGCGGGCCAGCGTCGGGGCGCCCTGCGTGGCGCGATAGATCGCCGATGGCGCGGCCGGCAGCGGCGCCGGCGCCTCGATACCGCCTGCCTGTCGGGACGCCGCGGCGGGCGGGGCGCTGGCCGAGATCGAGACCATGAACAGGATCAGCGCCAGATCGGCGATGATCGTCTGCCAGCCGCCGGCGCGCCCGCCGATCATGCCGCCTCGCTCCGTGCCGCGCCCGCCGGCGCCGGCGGCTGGCAGGCCTCGCGCACCGCCCCCTCCAGCCAGTCGAGCAGCGTCTGCCGCGCCGCCTCCTCCGCGCGCGAGCGGCGGGCGATCGCCGCGCCCAGCGGCGCGAACACGAAATTGGCCAGCAGCAGGCCATACAGCGTGGTGGTGACCGCCGTGCCGATGGCCCCGGCGGTGTCGCCCCCGGCGGCCTGCACCGACAGCCCGCCCAGCGACAGCAGCGTGCCCGCCAGCCCCAGCACCGGCGCCAGCTCGGCCGCCTGGTCGAACACGCCAGCGGCGCTCTGCGCGCGGGCGAGGCGGGCGGCGCGGTGCCGCTCGTGCTCCTCGTGCAAAGCGGCGAGCGAACGGCGGCGGATCAGCGCGTCGGCCACCGCGTCGAACTCGCCATCGCCGAAATGATGCGGATGGGCGCGGACCAGCCCGTCTCTGCCGATCTCCTGGATCTACACGCCCAGCTCGGCGCGGACCCGGTCGGGGGCGAACGGCCGGCCGGCCAGTTGCGCCACCGCGCGCAGCGCCTCGCGCGTGTCGCGCCAGCCACAGCGCAGCCATGCCGCCACCAACGTCCCGCCCAGCACCAGCGCGGCGGATAGCGGGTCGAGCCATTGGGTGACGTCCATCGCCCCTGTTCTCCTGTTTCTCCGCCCCGAGAACGGCCGCCGCCCACCGCTTGTTCAGCCCCCGGCCGAACTTTGCCGCCCTCGGCAAGCGCTTGCCGGCGGCCTTGCCGCTGCGCTGCCGGCCCCTGCCCGGCCCCTGCCCGGCCAGCGTGAAAGGCGCCGCTGCGGGCAACTGGCACGCCGCTTGCACAGACCGGTGCGTGACTGGCCTTGCCATCAGGAGACGACGCGTGAGCAATTCCCTGTTCGGAGTGCACGGCGCCGCGCTGCAGGTCCGCAGCGCCCGCATGAACGTGCTCTCCTCCAACATCGCCAATGCCGCGACCCCCGGCTACAAGGCCCGCGACATCGACTTCGCCGCCGCGCTGGAGGCGAGGCTGGGCGGCGCCAGCGGCGGACGCGCGGCCGATGCCGCCACCCGCTTCCGCGTCCCGCTGATGGCCAGCCTCGACGGCAACACGGTGGAGATGGCGACCGAGCAGGCCGCCTTTGCCGAGAACGCGGTCGCCTATTCGGCCACGCTCGGCTTCCTCAAGGGCCGGGTCGAGACGCTGACCCGCGCGATCCGGGGCGAGTGACGATGCCCGGCACCCCTCCGATGACCCTGTTCGCGCTCGGCCACCGGGCGATGTCGGCGCAGCTGGTGCGGATGAACGCGGCCGCCTCCAATCTCGCCAATGCCGGCAGCGTCGCCGCCAGCGAGGGCGAGGCCTACAGGCCCATGCGCGCGGTCTTCGCCGAGGAGCTCGATGCCGCCACCGGCCTGCGCTCGGTCCGCGTCGAGGGCGTCTACCAGGCCGATGTCGCGCCGATGAAGCAGCACAGCCCCGGCCATCCGCTGGCCGACGAGAACGGCGATGTCTGGGTCTCCCCGGTCGATGAGAACGAGGAGATGGTCGAGATGCTCGAAGCCTCCCGCCAGTACCGCACCATGGTCGAGGCCATGTCCACCGCCAAGCAGCTGATGCTCGAAACGATGAGGATGCCATGACCGCGATTCCCCCCACCACACCGGCCACCACGCCGGCCGCCACCGCCCCGCAGCAGGGCCAGGGGCGCGGCTTCGACACGCTCGGCCAGGCCGATTTCCTCAAGCTGCTGACCGTCCAGCTCCAGCAGCAGGACCCGTTCGAGCCGGTCGATAACAAGGAGATGCTGGCCCAGATGGCGCAGTTCTCCTCGCTCGCCGGGATCACCGACACCAACGCCATTCTGGAGACCATCTCCGCCAAGCTCGATCGGCTGGCCAGTGCCCAGCAGACCGCCGCCCCGACCCAGGAGCCCTGACCCGATGTCCTTCTACACCTCGCTCAACGCCATGAAGAACGCCCAGACCGATCTCGGCGTCATCTCGCACAACATCGCCAACGTCGAAACCAACGGCTTCAAGAAGAGCAGCAGCAGCTTTGCCGACGTGGTCGGCGCCTCGGGGCTGACCGATCCGCGCAAGATCGTCGGCGTCGGCTCCGCGCTCGAATCGATCACGCAGAATTTCGGCCTCGGCGCGATCGAGCAGACCGGCGGCGCGCTCGACATGGCGGTTGCCGGCGACGGCTTTTTCACCACCCGCTCGGCCGAGACCGGCAAGACGCTCTACACCCGCAACGGCGCCTTCGCGATCGACGAGACCGGCTTCATCCAGGATGGCAGCGGCAACCGGCTGCAGGCGGTGCCGGTCGATGCCGCCGGGGTGCCGACCTCGACGGTCCCGGCCGACATCCTGATCCCCGCCACCAATGCCGCCGGCGCCGAGTTCGCCGGGGTCACGGTCGGCACCGACGGGCGCATCACTGCCGCCTATGCCGACGGCGGGGTCGATGTGGTCGGGCGCGTCGCGCTCGCCAGCTTCATCGCCCCCACCGGGCTGCGCCAGGTCGGCTCCTCCAACTGGGAATCGACCGGCATCTCCGGCGCGGCGGGATACGGCGTGCCCGGCGCCGGCCAGTACGGATCGCTGCTGCCCGGCGCGCTGGAGCGCTCCAATGTCGATATCGCCGAGGAGCTGGTCAGCCTGATCACCGCGCAGCGCAACTTCCAGGCCAATGCCAAGGCGATCGACACTGCCACCCAGATCTCCCAGACCGTCATCAACCTGCGGAGCTGATCGCGATGGACCGCCTGATCCACACCGCTCTGTCGGGCATGCGCGCGTCGATGGACCGCCAGCGGGTGATCGCCAGCAACATGGCCAATACCGGGACGCTGGGCTTCCGCGCCGAGCTGCTCGACCAGCGGCCGGTCACGCTCAAGACCGCAGGCGCCGGGCTGGAGGTGCGTGCGATGCAGCGCGCGGCGGTGCGCGGCGCCGACATGGCGGCGGGCGAAATGGTGGAAACCGGCCAGCCGCTCGATATCGCGATCGAAGGCGACGCGCTGCTGGCGGTCCAGGCAGCCGACGGGACCGAGGCCTATACACGGCGCGGCGACCTGTCGCTCTCGCCCACCGGCCTGCTGGTCACCGGCGAAGGCCACCCGGTGATGGGCCAAGGCGGGCCGATCACCCTCCCGCTCGGCGCGACCCCGGCGATCTCGCCCGATGGCACGGTCACGGTCAGCGACCCGGCGGTGCCCGAGGCGCCGGCGCAGGAGGTCGGGCGGATCAAGCTCGCCAGCGCCGATGGCAGCCCGATCGCCAAGGGGCTCGACGGGCTGTTCCGGGTCGAAGGCGGCGGCATCCTGCCGGCGGACGAAGCCGCGACCCTCGCCACCGGCGCGCTCGAACAATCGAACGTCAACCCTGCCGAGGTGCTGGTCGAGATGATCGACGCCCAGCGCCTGTTCGCCATGCGCAGCAAGCTGATCTCCACCGCCGGCGATCTCGACGCCAGCGGCGCCCAGCTGATGCGGCTCGGCTAACCACAAGGACCATCGGACAATGCCCGTTTCCGCACTCCAGGTCGCCCGCACCGGGCTCGAAGCGCAGGACGCGCGGATGCGCGTCATCGCCAACAATCTCGCCAATGTCGGCACCACCGGCTTCAAGCGCGACCGCGCCAATTTCGCCACCCTCGCCTATCAGGACGCGCGGGTCGCCGGGCAGCGCTCCTCGGGGGAGACCGCCTATGCCACCGGGCTCAATCTGGGCACCGGCGTCGCGATCCAGTCGACCAGCCAGATCGTCACCCAGGGCGCGCTCAACACCACCGACAGCGCGCTCGACCTGGCGCTCGATGGCGACGGCTATTTCCCGGTCGAGCTGCCGGGCGGCCGGATCGGCTATACCCGCGCCGGCAATTTCACCCGCTCCGCCGAAGGCCAGCTGGTGACGCAGCAGGGCTATCCGGTCCAGCCGGGGATCACCATTCCCGAAGGCGCCGGCACGATCAGCGTCTCGCCCGACGGGATCGTCAGCGTGACCATGCCGGGAGAGGCCGAGGCGACCGAGCTGGGCCAGATCCAGGTGGCGGCCTTCGCCAACCCGGCCGGCCTGCAGGCGATCGGCGACAACTTCCTGGTCGAAACCGGCGCCAGCGGCGCGGCCCAGCTGGCCCCCGGCGGGGAGGAGGGGCGCGGCCATGTCCGGCAGGGGATGCTGGAGGCCAGCAACGTCAACATCGTCGAGGAGCTGGTCAACATGATCGAATGCCAGCGCGCCTACGAGATCAGCTCCAAGATGGTCAGCGCGGTCGACGAGATGCTGCGCAACGCCAACCAGACGCTGTGAGCATGATCGCCCGTCCGCCGCGCGCCGCCCGGCCAGCGCCTGCCACCGGCGCCGCCCTGCTGCTGGCGGCGCTGCTGGCCGCATTGCCGGCGGGGTGCACCCATGGCGAGCGGCCGGCCGGCTATGCCCCGGCGCTGCCGCCCGCGCCACTGGCCTACGGCCCCGCGCCCGCCAGCGGCGCGATCTTCCAGGCGAACGGCTATGCCCCGCTCCACACCGGCGCGCGGGCGCGGGCGGTTGGCGATCTGGTCACCGTGGTGCTGGTCGAACGGACCGTCACCGCCAAGTCGGCCAGCGGCAGCACCGATCGCGAGGGCGGCCTGTCGGTCTCCCCGCCGGTCACCGGCCCGTTCTCCTTCGACGGGTCGAAGCTTAATTCCTCGGCCTCCGGGTCGTTCAATGGTGGGGGCGACGCGGCACAGTCGAGCTCGCTGGGCGGCGAGATCACCGTGACCATCGCCGAATTGCGCCCCAACGGCACCGCTCTGATCGTGGGTGAAAAGCTGATGCAACTGAGCCAGGGCGAGGAGTGGATCCAGCTGACCGGCATCGTCCGGCTGGCCGATATCGACCCCGACAACCGCGTCGCCTCCCCACGCCTCGCCGATGCCCGGATCACCTACGGCGGCAAAGGCGCGATCCAGCAGTCGAGCCGGCCGGGCTGGCTCAGCCGCTTCTTCACCCTCGTCGCCCCGTTCTGAGCCCCCCGTTGTTGGCCGCCCCGCGATGATCCGCCCCCTCCTTCGCCCCCTCCTGCTCGCGCTCGCGACCCTCGCCGGGCTCGCCGCCGCGCCCGCTGCGGCGGAGCGGGTGCGCGATCTCGGCGCGTTCCAGTCGGTGCGCTCCAACCAGCTGACCGGCTATGGCATCGTGGTCGGCCTCGATGGCACCGGCGATGACAATTTCGCCTATGTGATGGAGGCGATGCGCGGGGTTTCCACCCGGCTCGGCCTGCACCTGCCGCCCGGCGTCAACCCGGCGCTCAAGAATGCGGCGGCGGTGATCATCACCGCCGACCTGCCGCCCTTCGCCAAGCCCGGCCAGCGGATCGACGTCACCGTCTCTGCCATCGGCAAGGCCAAGTCGCTGCGCGGCGGGGCGCTGGTGGTGACCGCGCTCTACGGCGCCGACGGGCAGATCTATGCGATGGCGCAGGGCAGCCTCGCGGTCGGCGGGCTCGGCGTGTCGGGCCGCGACGGGTCGCGGCTGACCGTCAACGTGCCCACGGTCGGCCGCATCCCCGACGGCGCCAGCGTCGAGCGCGGCGTGGCGACCGGCTTCGACACGGCCGAGCTGCTGCGCTGGAACCTCTACCAGGCCGATTTCCTCACCGCCGCGCGGGTCCGCGATGCGATCAATGCCCGCTATCCGGGGGTCGCCACGATCGAGGACGCGGTGACGCTGGCGCTCGCCCTGCCGGCCGGCGCCGACAGCCGCGCCGGGATCATGGCCGATATCGAGATGATGGACATCCGCCCGGCCGAAAGCGCCGCGCGGGTGGTGGTCAACAGCCGCACCGGGACGGTGGTGATCTCCAGCGCGGTGCGCCTCGCCCCGGCCGCGATCAGCCACGGCAGCATGGTGGTGCGGATCGACGAGAACCCGATGGTGGTCCAGCCCGCCCCGTTCGGCAACGGGCGCACCGCGCTGGAGCAAAGCAGCGATGTCTCGGTCGAGGAATTCGGCGGCACGGTCGCCCATTTCGAACCCGGCGCCTCGCTGGCCGAAGTGGTCGATGCGCTCAACCTGCTCGGCGCCACCCCGGCGGACCTGGTGGCGATCCTCGAAGCGCTCAAGCAGGCCGGCTCGCTCAAGGCCGAGATGGTGGTGCTGTGACCGGCCCGATTGCACCCACCCCCGCGCCCTCGCCCGCGCCCTCCTCCGCACCCGGCGGCCAGCAATCGCTGCGTGAGGCGGCGCGCCAGTTCGAGGCGATCTTTCTGCGCCAGCTGCTCGCCACCGCCCGGGCAGCCGATTTCGGCGATGGCGCCGACCTGTTCGGCGGCGCGGGCGAGGAGACCTTTGCCGAGATGCGCGACGCCCATTTTGCCGACCTTGCCGCCGGCTCCGACATGATCGGGCTTGCCACCGCGATCGAGGCGCAGCTCGCCCGCTTCGCCCCGGCGGAAGGCTGAGCCATGGCCTCCGACCTTCTCTCGATCGGCGCCAGCGGGGCGCGCGCGGCGCGCGGCGCGCTCGATGTCACCGCGCAGAACATCGCCAATGCCGCCAGCGAAGGCTATGTCCGCCGCTCGGTGCGGATGGAGGAGGTCTCGGCCGCCGGCGGCCAGCTGCGCACCGGCGACCTGTCGCTGTCGGGCGTGCGCATCGCCGGCATCACCCGCAACGCCGACCCGTTCCGCCAGGCCGAGGTGCGCCGCACCACCAGCGACCTGTCGCGCTCCGCCACCGAGCTGAAAGGGCTGGAGAATATCGAGGCCGCGATCGAGCAGGCGGGCATGTTCGCCGCGATCACCGAATTCGAAGCCTCGCTCCAGCAGCTCGCGGTCGATCCCACCGATCCCTCGCTGCGCGCGGCGGTGATCGCCGGGGCGCAGACCATGGCGCAGAAGGTCAACCTCGCCGACAGCAGCACCGCCTCCGCCGCAGAGGGGATGCGGTTCGAAGCGCAGGCGGCGACCGATCTTGCCAATGTGATCGGCGGAGAGCTGGCGCGCGTCAATCTGCGGCTGAGCCGCGCCGGGGCCGGCAGCAGCGACCGCGCCTCGCTGCTCGACCGGCGCGACACCCTGCTCGAACAATTGAGCGGGATCGCCGACATCGCCACCAGCTTCGCCGCCGATGGCGGGGTCAGCGTGCGGCTCGGCGGCAGCGGCGGGCCGCTCTTCGTCGCCGGTGGCACCGCCGGCACGCTGGCCATGACCAGCGCCGCCGACGGCACCGTCGCCTACGATCTTGACGGCACCGCGCTCACCTTGTCCGGCGGATCGCTGGCCGGCGCGGCGCTCGCTCTCGACCAGGCGGCCCTGATGCGCGGCCGGCTCGACGCCATCGCCGACGGCATCGCCGCCACCGTCAACGCCGCGCAAGCCAGCGGCGCGGCGCTCGACGGCTCGCCCGGCCAGCCGCTCTTCGCGGGCACCGGCGCGGCCGGCCTGCGGGTCGCCTTCACCGACGGCGCCGGCCTCGCCACCGCCGCCGCCGGCCAGCCGGCGGGCAGCCGCGACGCCGCCAATCTCGCCGCCATGCGCCAGGCGCTCGCCACCGAGGCCCCGGCGAGCAGCACCAACGCGCTGCTGTTCGACATCTCCGCGCTGGTGCAGAGCCGGACCCTGACTCACGAGGCGATCGACACCATCGCCGCCTCGGCCCGGATCACCCTCGAACAGCAGGCCGGCGTCGATCTCGATACCGAGGCGACCAACCTGATCCGCTTCCAGCAGGCCTTCCAGGCCTCGGCCCGCGCGATGCAGGTCTCCTCGGAGCTGTTCGACACCCTGCTCGGCATCGGATAGGCGCCATGATCAATCTTTCCACCGGAGCCTTCTACACCCGCGCGACCCGCCAGATCGGCACGCTGCGGGCCGAGGCCGAAAGCCTCCAGCAACAGGTCGGCAGCGGAGAGAAGCTCGCCCGCTCCTCCGACGATCCGGTCGCCGCCGCCCGGCTGCGCACGCTGTCGCGGCAGGAACGGCTGGCCGATATCGACCAGAGCACGTCCGACCGGGCCAGCCACAACCTCAAGCTGACCGACAGCGCACTCGGCTCGATCGCCCAGGTGATCTATCGCGCCAAGGAACTGGCGACG
>JACIYY010000089.1 GCA_014359685.1 Porphyrobacter sp.
CTTGCCGCCGGCTCCCAGATACTTGTCCTTGGTCATGCCCGATCAATGCTTCGGCGCCGCCAAACTGGCAAGGGTCAGCGCAAATAATCGCGCAAGACAGCCCAGCGGCGCGCCTTCTCGTCTGCCGGCATGGCGGCATAGGCCGGGCTGGAGGAGGGCAGGGGCACCAGCGCCGGGCCGGCGCTGGCCAGCAGCGCGGCGCCGATACGCGCGGCGGTGGCGCCGTTGAAGGCCACCGCGCGCAGGTCCGGCAGGCTGGCGACCAGGGCGCCGAGGGGGTTGGGCTGCGCCTCCCGGATCGCCGCATCGAGGCTGCCGCTGCGCCGGGCCGAGCCGACCACATCCCACAGCCCCACTCTTGCGGCGAGCAGCGCCGCCAGCCGCGCGTCATAGTCGAGCGCGGCAAGGTCGCGCCCGATCACCGTGCCGACAAGCTGCCAGAAGCGGTTCTGCGGATGGGCATAATAGCGCCGCTCCGCCAGCGAGCGTTCCCCCGGCAGGCTGCCGAGGATCAGCACGCGCGTGTCGGGGGCGATGACGGGCGGGAAGGAGGACTTGCGGGTCAGCATCGCCACCAGGCGGGCTCGCGTCGAGTCCGAGGGCGCGCCGTCAGGCGGCCGCCAGCAGTTCGTGCGCCGGCGGGCTTTCCTCCAGCAGCCGGAGCAGGCCGCGCTCCTCGCGGCTCATCCAGCGGGTCTTGCGCGGCAGGGTCAGCCCGGCGCGCCAGTCGATCTGCCGGTCGACCAGCGCCACCACCGCCGGATGGACATAGGAGCGGCGCGCGATCGCCGGAGTATTGCCGAGCTTTTCGGCCACCTCCTCCATCAGCGCCGTGATCGTCAGCGTGCCCGTGGCGCGGGCGAGCAGATGGAAGGCCAGCGCGCTGGCGTGCCAGGTGCGGAAGTTCTTGGCGGTGAAGTGCTCCCCCATCGTCTCGCACAGATAGGCGTTGACCTCGCTCGACCCGACATGGTGGACCGCCCCGTCGTCGCCCACATATTGGAACAGGTGCTGGCCCGGCAGATCCTGCATCTTGCGCACGAAATGGGCAAGGCGCCGGTCGGTGATCGAAACCTCGCGCTCCCTGCCGCTTTTGGCCCGGAACCTGAGCCGCAGGCGGGTGCCGGTCACGGTCGCGTGATCCTGCCGCAGGGTGGTCGCGCCGAAGCTGTTGTTGGCCCTGGCATAGGCTTCGTTGCCGATGCGGATCACCCCCAGGTCGAGCAGCCGCACGACGCTGGCGATGGCGTGCTCGCGGGTGACGCTGCGGCCGGCAAGGTCCTGCTCGACGCGCTTGCGCACCTGCGGCAGCAGCTCGCCGAAGCTGCGGCACGAATCGAACTTCTCACTCTCGCGCGCGGTGCGGAAATCGGGGTGGTAGCGGTATTGCTTGCGGCCCTTGGCGTCGATGCCGGTGGCCAGCACGTGACCGTTGCCGGTTGGGCAGTACCAGGCATCGGTGTAGGCCGGCGGCAGCGCCACCGCGTTCAGCCGGTCGATCTCCTCGCGGTCGGTGATCCGTTGCCCCTTCGGATCGAAATAGGCCCAGCCGCGCCCGGCCCTGCGGCGGGTGATGCCGGGCATGGCGTCATCGACGAAGATCAGCTTTGCGGGGCCGGCGGAGGACGCGCGGGCGGGGGGCGATCTGGCCATGGCCGGCGGGGAACGGGCGGTGCGGCCTTGCGGTTCCGGCGGGTTGCCGCCATCTGCGCGGCACGCCTGAACAAGGAGACTCCGCCCGATGAGCGATACCTACACCCCGCCCGAGGTCTGGCGCTACGACGCCGAGAATGGCGGCGCCTTTGCCGCCATCAACCGCCCCACCGCCGGCGCCCGGCACGAATCGGTGCTGCCGGTGGGCGAGCATCCGTTCCAGCTCTATTCGCTCGGCACCCCCAACGGCCAGAAGGTGACCATCCTGTTCGAGGAGCTGCTGGCGGCGGGCTTCGCGGGCGCCGAATACGATGCCTGGCGGATCAGCATCGCCGATGGCGAGCAGTTCGGCTCCGGCTTCGTCGAGATCAACCCCAACAGCAAGATCCCGGCCCTGGTCGACCGCAGCGCCGGAGAGCCGCTGCGCGTGTTCGAGAGCGGGGCGATCCTGATCCACCTTGCCGAAACCTTCGGCGCCTTCCTGCCGACCGAGCGCCGCGCCCGCGCCGAATGTTTGAGCTGGCTGATGTGGCAGATGGGCAGCGCGCCCAGCATCGGCGGCGGCTTCGGCCATTTCTACGCCTATGCCCCCGAACGCTACAAATACCCGATCGACCGTTATGCGATGGAAACCAAGCGGCTGTTTGCGGTGGCCGACATGCAGCTGGCCCGGACCGAATATCTTGCGGGCGAGGCCTATACGATCGCCGATATCGCCGCCTATCCGTGGCTGAGCGCGCTGTGGTACGGCGCCTATGGCGGTGCGGACCGGTTCCTGTCGCTGGCGGAATACCAGCATGTCGGCCGCTGGATCAAGGCGATCGACGCCCGCCCCGGCGCGATCCGCGGCCGGCTGGTCAACACGCCCGATGGCCTTGTGGAACGGCACGCCGCATCCGATTTCGACAGGCTGGCCCCGGCCCTTCTGGCCCCGGTGCGCCAGCGCAGCGAACCCTGAGCGGGCAGGCCCTGAGCAGGCAGGGCGCGGGCGCCTTGCCTTGGCCGGGCCCGCTCATGTAGGGGGCGCGCTCTCGCACCGTGCTGGGGCGTAGCCAAGCGGTAAGGCACCGGTTTTTGGTACCGGCATGCGCAGGTTCGAATCCTGCCGCCCCAGCCAAGCGGTGCGGCGCCGCCGATGCCTATGACGAAAAGCCGAACGTGCGGCGATGCCATGAGAGCTGGCGCCGATGGGCCTCGTCCAGCGGGATGGCGGGCACGCGATCGGGTGCCAGCAGGGCCTTTGCCTGCGGGCTCAAACCCGGCTTGACGAGCGCCCGGCCATCGTCGCCGAAACTCACCAGGCCGCGATCGAAGGCGGCATCCCAATGCGCCGCCAGGAGGAGCCCGTTAAACACGTCGAGCCGCTCCTTGTCGATGCGGCATTCGGCCCAGGGGACGACCAGCGGGCGCGCCGGCGGCAACCTTCTTGCGGTCGCTCTCCGCCTCCTGCCCGGTATAGCGCGCGAAGGTTGGCGTCAGCGCTGCATCGAGGCCGCAACGGTCGATGAACTTGCGGAGCTCCTCGCACTGCGAATTGGCCAGCGCGTTCATGGGATAGATGACGATCGCCCGCGTCCGGCGCGGCTCGCCCGCCCGCCGCGCCGCAAAGGATCCGGTTCATGATCGGCACGAAGAAGCACAATGACTTGCCCGACCCTGTCCCGGTCGTAGCGATGTAGTTCCGGCGTTGCAGCGCCTTGATCAGCGCCTGATCGCCTGCACCGTGCCGGCGGGGCTTTCGGGCAGCGGGGGGCCGCACGGTTCGCGCCGGCCGAGCAATTCCGCTTCGGCTGTCAACAGGTTGTAGCCTTCCTTCAGCAATCCGGTCCGGATAGCAGCCCGGAGACCAGCGTGGACCTTTATGTGCTCGCCGCCGCCACAGCAGCGGCAGCCCCGCAGGATGCGCGCGCGGACGTCTGGTCTTCCGTGGGCGCGTTCATGGATGCGGGCGGCGTTCTCATGTGGCCGCTGCTCGCCCTGGCGCTGCTGGTGCCGGCGGTGGCGCTGGTGAAGATCGTTCAGTTCAGCCGCCTGAAGGTGGGCGATCGCGCGTTCGTGCCTGCGATGCTGGAGCTGATCCGCGCCGATCGCCCGGCCGAGGCGGTTCGGCAGCTGTCCGGGATGAAGCAACCCGTCGCGCGGGTGATGGAAGCGGCGGTTCGCGGCAAGGCCAACCCGCGCATGTCCGATGAGCTGGTGCGGGAGGAGACCACCCGGATCGCGCAGGCTCAGCTCGACGGGCTGGAGCGGGGCCTCGCGGTCCTGACGCTGGTCGCCTCGATCGCCCCGCTGGTCGGCCTGCTGGGCACCGTGACCGGGCTCATTCAGGCCTTTCAGCAGATCTCGGCCGCCGGCAGCAGGGTGGAGCCGGCGACTCTTGCGGGCGGCATCTGGGAAGCGCTCCTGACGACCGCCGCCGGTCTGTCGATCGCCATTCCCGCAGCGATCGTCGCCACCTACCTGCAGCGCAAGGTGGATGTCGAGGCCCAGCATATGGAGGACGCCGCCACGCAGGTGTTCACCGCACCGCTCTGGCAAGCGGTCGAGGACGCCAGCGATGCACAGCGGGTCGCGGCTGAATGAACCTGCGTCGCGGCCGGCGCAACGTCGCTGTCCTCAACATCACGCCGCTGATCGATGTGGTGTTCATGCTGCTGGTGTTCTTCATGCTGACGATCGATTTCGCCCGCATGAGGATGATCGGCGTCGAAACCCCGCAGGACCGCGAGGTGGCGCGCGATTCGGCGGCGGCCATCGTCATCCTGCTCAAGGCGGCGGGCGGTCAGGATTATG
>JACIYY010000009.1 GCA_014359685.1 Porphyrobacter sp.
GCGATGACGGCGCGCTGGCGCTGCATCTGCTGGAACACGGCGTGGCGGTGGTCGCCGCCAGCGCCTTTGGCGGGCGGGACGGCTTCCGCATCAGCTTTGCCGCCGGGGAGGACGTGCTGGCCGAAGCGATGCGGCGGATCGCAGGGGCGCTGGCGTGACCCTGCCGATCCTGTTCGAAGATGGCGAGGCGCTGGTCATCGACAAGCCCGGCGGCCTGCCGGTCGACCGCCCGCGCGCCGGCGGCGAATCGCTCGACGATCATCTGGCTGCGCTGCGGCTCGGGTTCCAGCGCGCGCCGGTGCCGGTCCACCGGCTCGACGCCGACACTTCGGGCTGCCTGCTGCTGGCGCGCAACCCCAAGGCGCTCAAGCGCTTTGCCGCCGCGTTCGAGGCACGGGCGGTGGCCAAGCGCTATCTCGGCGTGCTCGCCGCTGTTCCCGCGCAGCCTGCCGGCGTGGTCGAGCTGGCGCTGGCCAAGATCAGCAGCGCGGAAAAAGGCTGGCGGATGATCCCGGCGAAGAAGGGCAAGCCCTCGCTGACCCGCTGGCGGGTGCTGGCCGAGGCAAGCGGGCGCGCGCTGGTCGAATTCCACCCCGAAACCGGCCGCACCCACCAGATCCGCGTCCATGCCGCCAGCGGCATCGGCGTGCCGCTGCTCGGCGATCCGGTCTATGGCGACAAGGGCGCAGGCCGCACCCTGCTCCACGCCGCCGGGATCGAACTGACGCGCGAGGGCAAGCCGGCGATCGTGGCGCAGGCGCCGCTGCCGGCGGATTTCGCCGCGCTCGGCTTTTCCGATGGCTGACCGGGCCGATGGATGACTGGCTGGACCGGGCGCTGGGCATCGCGCAGGAGAGCTTCGTCGCCGGCTCCGGCCCCGGCGGGCAGAACGTCAACAAGGTGGCGACGGCGGTGCAGCTGCGAGTCGATCTCTATCGCCTCGGCCTGCCCTATCCGCTGTTCCACCGGCTGAAGGCGCTCGCCGGCAGGCGGGTCAATGCCAAGGGCGAACTGGTGATCGACGCCCGCCGCCACCGCACGCAGGAGGCCAACCGCGCCGATGCGCGCGACAGGCTGGCGGCGCTGCTGGAGGAGGCCGCGCGCGAGCCGAGGAAGCGGGCGCGGGTGCGCGTCAACCGGGTGGCCAAGGAACAGCGGATCAGGGGCAAGAAGCTGCGCGGCACGATCAAGGCCGATCGCGGCAGGGTGGATTGGTAGCGCGGCGCCGCGCTTGACTTTGACCCCCCGGTGCAGCAAGGGCGCGAGCCGGACGGGCGGCGCGTGCAGCGTCGCCGCTGTTGTTTTGGGGCATGGCGCCGTGCGGCGCGTCCCCGTCGAAATCTTGGGACATGTAAAGATGGCGAAGCCCGCAACCATCAAGATCCGGCTGAACTCCACCGCCGGCACCGGGTTCTTCTACGTGACGAAGAAGAACCCGCGCAACCAGACCGAAAAGATGACCTTCCGCAAATACGATCCGGTCGCGCGCAAGCACGTCGAGTTCAAGGAAGGCAAGATCAAGTAGGCTGCGGACCCGCCTTCCGCGTTCTCGCTCCTTTCCTGCATCGGCGATTCACCGGCGGTTCAACGCCCGTCCCGCAGGGCCGCCGGCATGAATGATCGCCCCTTCCGGTCGCGCCGCGCGCTTCCTCTCGCTGTGGCCGGCGCGCTGTCGCTGGCCCTCCCCGCCGCTTTGGCCGTCCCGGCCCTGCCGGCGGCGGCGCAGACCCGCAGCGCCGCGCAGGACGCACAGCTCGATCGTGTGGTGGCCGCGCTGCGCGGGATCTCCACGATGCGCGCGGACTTCACCCAGACCGATCGCGCCGGCCGCACGGTCGGCGGCACGCTGACGCTGAAGCGGCCGGGCCGCATCCGCTTCCAATATTCCGATGACGTCAACATGCTGGTGGTCGCCGATGGCCGCTCGCTGACGCTGGTCGATTACGATGTCCGGCAGGTGCAGCGCTGGCCGATCAGCAATTCCCCGCTGGGGGCGCTGCTCGACCCCAGGCGCGACGTGAAGCGCTATGGCCGCGTGCTGCCGAGCGGCAATGACGAGGTGATCAGCGTCCAGGTGCGCGATCCGAACAAGCCCGAATACGGCACCATCACACTCATCTTCGTGCGCGACCCGGCGGCACCCGGGGGGCTGGAACTGTCCAGCTGGGTCGCGCT
>JACIYY010000090.1 GCA_014359685.1 Porphyrobacter sp.
TTCGCGCTGGCCTTTGCCCTGTTGCTCGTCCAGACCGTGCCGGGAGGCGGCGGATGAGTTCGGGTGCCGGCGTCGAAGCGCTGATCGAACGGCTGCATCGCGATGGGGTCGAGGCGGGCCGCGCAGAAGCCGAGCGCTTGCTGGCGGCAGCGCGCAGCGAGGCCGACGCGCTGCAAGCGGAGGCCCGCGCCGAGCGCGAGCGCTTGCTGGCGGAGGCGCGGATCGAAGCCGACGCCCTGCGCAGAGCGGGCGAGGCGGCGCTGGCGCTGGCCCACCGCGATGCCGTGCTGCGCACGCGCGAGACGCTGTCGCGCCTGTTCGCCGATCGGCTCGGCCGCTGCGTCGCCGGGGCGCTCGACGAGCCCGCGATGCTGGTCGCGCTCGTTCGCGCGGCCGGGCAGGCGCTGGCCGGCCAAGGCCAGCTCGACGTTGCGGTTCATGGCCCCGCGCTCGACCGGCTGACCGAAGCGCTCGCCGCCGAACTGATCGAGGAGGGGATCGCGATCACCTCCGACCTCCCCGAACCGGGCATTCGCGCAAGGCGGGCAGGCGAGGCGGTGGTGATCGAGCTCACCGACGCGACGATCGGCGCGTTCCTGCTCGCGCACCTCGCCCCGCGTTTTCGCGCCTTGCTCGAAGACGCGCGGGCGCCGGCGCAGGTGGCATGAGCACGCTGCGCCCGGTGCTTGCGAGCCTGCCGCACCTGCCGCCGCTGGCGCGGCTCGACGTCATGCCGCTCGGCGTCGCCGGTCTCGAGGCGCGGCTGCGGCCGCTGCCTGCTCCGCTGAGGGCCGAGGTGACGGCGCTCCGCGCCAGGCTTTGGCAGGGCGCCAGCGTCAGCCTGCATGGCGCGGCTGCGCTGGTCGCGCGGCACTGGGACGAGATCCGCTACGGCTTCGCCGCCCTGCGCGCGCGCCGGCTGGGCTGGTCGGCGGCTGCGTTTCAGGCCCGCCACCCGGCAGCCCCCCCGGTCTTCGCCGCGCGGTGGGAGCGCCCCGATCTCGGCCGCGCCTGGCTCGGCGAGGCCGCGACGATGCTCGCGGCGGGCGGCGCGGCGGATCTCGAGCGGTTGCGGCTGGCGCTGTTTGCCGAGCGTCTCCATCGGATCGCATTCGCGCGCTCGCCCGACGAGCTGCGGCTGGTGGCGACCGTGGCGCGCTGGGACGCAGCGGAGCGCTGGCTGCGAAGCGGCGGCCCCGACGCGGCCGACCGTCTCGCCCGGATCGGGCAGGGCAAAGCGCATGGCTGAACCCAGCATCATCGGCGTGCGCGAAGGCCTGGTGCAGGTGGCGCTCGGCGGGGCTGCCGCGCACAAGAACGAGGTGGCATTCGTCGAGGTCGGCGACCAGCGGCTGCAGGCCGAGGTGCTGCGCATACGCGGGGATGTCGCCGAGCTGCAAGTGTTCGAGGACACGCGCGGCATCCGGCGCGGCGACCGCGTGGAACTGAGCGGCGAGCTGCTTTCGGCCGCGCTGGGGCCGGGCCTGCTCGGCCAGGTGTATGACGGCCTGCAGAACCCGCTGGCGGCGCTGTGGACCCGCCACGGGACGTTTCTCCAGCGCGGGGCGCGGGTGCCGCCGCTCGACCCCGGCCGGCGCTGGGCGTTCGAGCCGGCGGTCGCGAACGGCGCGCCGGTCGCGGCCGGGCAGGCGCTCGGCCATGTGCAGGAGAACCGCATCGCGCACCCGGTGGTGGTGCCGTTCGACCTGCAGGGCGATTGGAGGCTCGACTGGATCGACGACGATGGCAGCGTGTCCGGAGACCACCCGGTCGCAGCGCTCAGCGGCCCCGATGGCGCGCGCCGGACCGTGTCGCTCATCCAGCGTTGGCCGGTGCGGCGTTCGCTGGGCGCCGATCTGGTGCGCAGCGGCCGCGCCAAACGGCTCTATTCGGGCGAACCGCTGCTCACCGGCATTCGGCTGATCGACAGCTTCTTCCCGGTCGCTCGCGGCGGCACCGCCTGCATCCCCGGCCCGTTCGGGGCGGGCAAGACCGTCTTGCTGAACCTGATCGCCCGCTTCGCGCAGGCAGACGTGGTGGTCATGGTGGCCTGCGGCGAGCGCGCTGGCGAAGTGACCGAACTGATCGAGACCTTTCCCAAGCTCGCCGATCCCAAATCCGGCGGCTCTTTGATGGATCGCACGGTGATCGTCTGCAACACCTCGGCGATGCCGGTCTCGGCACGCGAATCGTCGATCCATCTCGGGGCGACCATTGGCGAATACTACCGGGCGCTCGGCCTCGACGTCCTGCTGCTGGCCGATTCGACATCGCGGTGGGCGCAGGCGCTGCGCGAGACGTCGGGCTTCATGGAAGAGATCCCGGGCGACGAGGCCTTTCCGGCCTATCTCGATAGTTCGATCAAGGCGCTGTACGAGCGCAGCGGCATCGCCCGCGGCGCCTGCGGGGAAGGCGCGCTCAGCATGATCGGCACCGTATCGCCGGCCGGTGGCAATCTGGAAGAGCCGGTCACCCAGGCGACGCTGGGCACGGTGAAGGCCTTTCTCGGCCTGTCGTCCGAGCGCGCATACCGCCGGGCCTACCCCGCGATCGATCCGCTTGTCTCCTGGTCCCGCTATCGCGATCAGCTCGCGCCCTGGCTGGTGGCACGGCTCGGCGCGCAATGGACGGAACGGACCGGGCGAATGCACGATCTGCTGGCCGAAGGCGAGCGCGTGGCACAGCTGGTGGCGGTGACCGGGGAGGACGGCGTCACGCTCAGCGATTACGTCCAGCTGCTGAAAAGCCAGCTGCTCGACGAGGCATTCCTGCAGCAGAACGCGATGGACCCGGTCGATGCTTCGACCCCCCTGCCGCGCCAGGCCAGGTTGCTGGCATTGCTGGACCGCGTGTTCGCCGCCCCGTGGCGCTTCGCCGACAAGGAGGAGGCGCGCGCCCGCTTCACCGCGCTCACCAGCCTCTTGCGCAACATGAACCTGACCGAAGAGGATTCGGAGGCGCACGGGCGGCTGGAGAGCGAGCTGGCAGCGCAGCTGCCGGCCTCCTAGCGGGCTACGGCTCGTCGATATATTCGAGGACGAACGCGAAGCGAATGGTCACCTCTGCGGTGTCGGCCGGATAATCGCCCGGCAGCGGTTCGACGTGCTTCACCTCGTTGGCGACCCGCTCGATCTCGCGGTCCAGCAGGCGATGGCCGGTGCTTTGGGCAAAATGCCAGCGCAGCACGCGCCCGTCGCGGGCAACGACGATCCGGATCAGGCCCGTCCCCTGCTCCTCGCGGCGCAGCGCCTCGGCCGGATATTGCACCTTGCTCGCATAGAGCGCGTTGGAGAACTGGGTGTAGCGCTGGCTGATCCGCGGCGGCGGCGGGGGCGGCGGCGGTGGCGGTGGTGACGACGGCGGGGGCGCAGGCGCCGCAGGGCGCGGCGGGCCGGCGCCGGTGCCCGACGAGAACTGCCCGCCGGTCCCTTGCGTCCAGTTCGGGGCAGCGCGCGGCAATGGCGGAGCGGCTATCGGCGGCGCGTCGGGCGCCCGCTCGGCCACCGGGCCCTCGTCTGCCTGTGCCAGAGCATCGGGCGGCGCAGGGGGAGGCGGCTCCAGGCGCTGCGCGCCGCCGCCGAGCGACACCAGCACCGGGGCCTGGTCGCTGGCGGCGCTCTCCTCCGTGGTCGCCTGGCGGGCAGCAACGATCGCCAGCACGCCGAGCAGCGCCGCAGAGGCGGCCAGCCCGGCACCCCAGTGCCAGCGCCTGGGGACCGGCGGCTCGTGCGGGCTGAGCGCGCTGGCCCACTGGTTCACGCGCCGCTCCCCACCTGCGATGCGACCGTCAACAACACCAGATATTCAGCACCGGCGCCCCGGATATCCTCCATCAGCCCGATCACGAACGCGGCATCGGCCGCCGTGTCCGGCTTCAGCTGGATGAGCAGCCCCGGATTGCGCTGCAACGCCGCGCGCACCCTGTCCTGCACCTCGTCGCGGGCCAGCAGCTGCTCGCCCAGCGCGATCCGCTCCTCGGCATCGATCAGCAGCACGAAGTCCTCGACCTGCCCGCGCATCTCGGACGTGGAGCGCGCGGGATCGACGCGGAGGATTTCGGCGGCCGTCATCGCCCCCGACAACATGAAGAAGATCAGGAGGTTGAACACCACGTCGATCAGCGGCGTGATGTCGACCAGCTCGCGGTGGTGCTTGGGGCGCGTCAGCCTCATCGCCCACCCCCCTCCCGGGGGGGCGAGAACGACACCGCGTATGCCCCGGCTTCGCGCACCGTCTGGAACATGTCGACGGCCCGCTGCACCGGCACTCCGGGCTCGGGCCGGATCAGGAACGAGCGGCCGGGATCGACCGCCAGGATCGCGCGCAGCCGGGCGCGAACCTGCTGGAGGCTCGCGGGCCTGCCGTCATAATCCTGACCGCCCGCCGCCTTGAGCAGGATGACGATGGCCGCCGCCGAATCGCGCGCCACCT
>JACIYY010000091.1 GCA_014359685.1 Porphyrobacter sp.
CCTGAATCCCCCGGCAAATCAGCCAGGGGCAAGGTCAAAACATGGGTCACTTCTCAGTGGAAATTTATGCCCCTCCCGGGTCAACTCTCAGCGGAAATCAACAATCCATGCGGTCCGCTGGTCGCAGGCGGCCTATTCGCTCGCCGACACACCGGTCTGGTACGATCGGGCGCTCGAACTGATCCGCGCGCTCGCCGAAGCGGCGCTGGCGTGCGAGGCGGCGCAAGGCCGGGTCGCCGCGCTCGGCGAGGCGCTCAAACGCGCCGTGCAGCGCGTGAACCTGCTCGAACAGGTGCTGATCCCCAGGGCCAGGCGCGATATCACGCGAATCGGCATCTTTCTGGCTGACAACGAGCGCACCGCTCTCGCCCGCGCCAAGCTCGCCGCCGCGCGCCGGGGAAGGCCGGTCGCGGTGGAGCAATCGGCATGAGCATCGCGCCGCTGGTCCGCGTCGACATGGTCGCGGCGCTCGCCGACCGCGACCGGCTGCTGGCCGAGCTCCAGACGCTGGGGGTGGTGCATCTCGACGTGCTCGACAGAACGCCGCCCGAGGCGGTCGATGCCGGCTTTCGCGCGGCCTGCGCCTGGTTGGCGAGCGCACCGCAGCGCCGTCGGCCGGCGATCGCTCCGCCCGATTTCGATGCCGCGGCGGTGACCCGTGAGGCGCTGGCGCTGCGCGAGCAACGCCGGATGCTCGACGAGGAGCGCGCTGCCCTGACGGCTCGCATGCGCGAGGTCGAGCTGTGGGGGCGGTGGACCTTTCGCAGCATCAGCGAGCATCCGCAGCTGCGCTTGTGGTTCTTCAAACTGCCGGCCCGGGCCCTGACGCTGCTCGACGGCCATATCTGGCACGAAGTCCGGCGGGTCGGCGGCGAACATTGGGTGGTGATCGTCGCGGCCGAGGAGCCGCGCTTGCCGCTGCCCCGGGTCCATATCGGCGCGCGCTCGCTGGCCGACCTCGAAGCCAGGCTGGCTGAAGTGGACACGGCGATCGACGATATCGAGGCGGCGCGGACGAGCTTGACCCGCTGGCTGCCCGCGCTCGAGCAAGCGCGCGAGCGGCTGGCCGATGCCGTCGCACGCGCGGCCGTGGCGGCGAATGTCGATCTGGCGGGGCCGGTGTTCGCGCTCTCGGGCTGGGCGCCCGCTGCGGCCCTGCGGCGCCTGCAAGGATTTGCCGAAGCGAGCGGCGCGGCGCTGCTGGCACGCCCTCCGGCGAGCGACGAGCAGCCCCCGACCCTGCTCGACAACCCGCCCCGGTGGCGCGCGGGGGAGGCGCTCGTGCAGTTCTTCGTCACGCCCGACTACCGCGCCTGGGATCCGTCTGCGCTGGTCGCGGCCTCGTTCGTGTTCTTCTTCGCGGTGATCGTCTCGGACGCGCTTTACGGCCTTGCCTTGCTGGTCCTGGTGCTGGCGCTCGGGCGGCGGCTGCGGCGCAGCGAGGGCGGCGGCCAGCTGCGCCGGATGGGTCTCCTGCTCGCCCTGGCGACCCTTGTGTGGGGGGTGCTGGTGGGGGTTTACGGCGGCGCCCCGCCGCCTGCGCCGTGGCTGGCGCGCTGGCAGCTCATCCCCGGCGGTGATCTGGACATCATGCTGACGCTGTCGATCGCCATCGGGCTGGTCCATCTGGCGCTCGCCAACGCGATCGCCGCCTGGCGATTGTGGCCGGCCCGGCCGTTCTGGGGCCGGATCGGCTGGATCGTGATCTTCCTCGCTGCCGGCCTCGCATTCGGCTGGCCGCAGATGCGGCCGGTCGCGGCCTGGCTGGGCGGGGCCGGCCTGCTCGTCGTGCTGTTCGGGTCGAGCGCGCGGAGCGGTTGGGGCCGGCGCCTGCGTGACGGTCTGCCGCAGGCGGCGCGACTGGTTTCGGCACTGGGGGACACGATGAGCTATCTGCGCCTGTTCGCGCTGGCACTGGCAGGATCGGCGCTGGCGGCCGCGTTCAACGGCTTGGCGCGCGACGCCTGGACGGTGCCGGGCGCAGGCGCGGTGCTGGGGCTGCTGGTGCTGGTCATCGGCCATTCGCTCAACCTGGCGCTCAGCGTGGCCAGCGGCGTCGTGCACGGGCTGCGGCTCAATTACATCGAGTTTTTCGGCTGGGGCTTGTGGGGCGAGGGGCGCCCGTTCCGGGGCTTTCGCCGCTGTGCGGGGGAACCGGGATGATCGGGTGGGAACTGTTGGGCTGGGCCGGGATCTACGGGGCCGCGGTCCTCGGGATCATCGGCAGCATGATCGGATTGACCCGCGCCGGCCAGGCCGCCACCGGGGCAATGCTCGACGTCGACAGCGGCTTTGGCCGACTGATCGCGATCGCCGGCATGCCGGCCTCGCAAGGAATCTACGGCATCGTTCTGACGCTGACACTCAATCGCCCGATCACCGCGGACAACGCCGCCGCGCTGGCCGCGATCGGCCTGCTTGGCGGGCTGGCCCAACTGGCCGGTGCCTGGCTGCAAGGCGAATGCTGCGCCGCAGCCATCCTCGTCGCCAAGAGCAAGCCCGAAGCGTTCGGCCTGTCGATCGCCCCGGCCGCCTTCGTCGAAGGCTTCACGGTGTTCGCGCTGGCCTTTGCCCTGCTGCTCGTCCAGACCGTGCCGGGAGGCGGCGGATGAGTTCGGGTGCCGGCGTCGAAGCGCTGA
>JACIYY010000092.1 GCA_014359685.1 Porphyrobacter sp.
AAAGATGGTGGGCGCGGCAGGGATTGAACCTGCGACCCCACCCGTGTGAAGGGTGTGCTCTACCACTGAGCTACGCGCCCGGCACCGCCCGACATGGCCGAGCGGGATCGGCCAGGGCAACGGCAGGCGCGCGCCTTTGCCATCGTTCCGCCGCCATGGCAAGCGGCAGCGCAGTCAGCGCCTGGCCGCGAAAGGCCCCACCGGCTGATCGCTTCCGTGCCTGCTGCGGACCTGTCACCGGCGCTTGAGGACGATGTACAGCGCGCCGTCGCCGCCGTGGCGGCGGTGGGCCGGGCGGATCGCGGCGATGTCGCTCGCGTGGGGGCCGGCGGCCAGCCAGTCGAGCACCTTGGCGCGGATCGCCCCGCGCCGGCTCGCGCGATCGGCGGCCTCCGCCGGGCGCGGGCGGCCGGTCACCAGCAGCACCAGCCGCGCGCCCATCGCCTTGGCCTGCCCCAGCCCGGTGTCCAGCCGGCGATGCGCCTGATCGAGCGTGTGGCCGTGCAGGTCGAGGGTGAAATCGGGGCCGATCGTCGCCTTGGCCAGCCGCCGCTCCCAGTGCGAATCGAGTCCGGGCGGCGGAGTGCGGCGCTCGGCCGGTGGTGGCGCAGGCACGATGCGGAGTGGGGGCACGCGGCCCTTCGCGGCGCCGGGCGCGGTTGCGGGCTGCACAGGCGGGACGATGGCAGCAGGAGCAGGAGCGGGCGGCGGGATGTGGCCCTTGAGCGGGGTGACGCTGCTTGCGACCTGCGCCCACAGGCTTGCTTCGGCGTCGCTCAATCCGCGTGGTGGCTTCACCACCTCGTCCCCGGTTCCACGCAGCCGGCGCCGACCGCCGCGCCCGGCGTCAGCCCTGGTCGGTTTCCTCGAGCAGCCAGTCGGGGCCGGAGGCGGTGACGTCGCGGCTGAAGGTCCACACGTCGCGGGTCTCGATCGCATCGTCGAGCGAGCCGGCCACCACTGCGCCCTCCCGGTTGCGGGTCACTGCGGCGATATCGGCGACGAACAGCACCGCGATCCGTGCAATGCGGCCGTCGAGCCGGGCCGACTGGATCGTGGTGTCCTCGATCCGGACGAGGCGGTTGTCGAGCGTCTCCCCGGCTTCCTCGCGCGCATCGATGGCGGCGGCGAAGCTGGCATAGACGTCGTCCTCGCACAGCTGCCGCAATTCCTCCTTGTCGCCGCGCCAGAAAGCTTCCAGCACCATGCCATAGGCGGCGCGCGCGCCTTCCATGAAGGACATGAGGTCAAAGCGGCGGTCGGCGGCGCTGATCTCCCGCAGGCCCTTTTCCACCGCCGGCGGGAAGCCCGACAGGCGGGCCGCCTCGCCGGCCGGGCGCGGCTGGTTGCGGGCCGGATCACGCATCTGCTCGCGGCTCTGGTCGGTGGCCGGGCTGGGGGCGGGGCGCGGCAGGTTGGCGCCCTCGCTTCGTTCGAAGCGGGTCGGCACCGGCTCCTCCTCATGCTCGGCCCGGCGCCCCAGCACCGAATAGAGCCTCAGCCCCAGAAAGGCGGCGATCATGGCGAGGATGACGATTTCGACAATCACGTGAAAATTCCCGCTGTTTCCTGCTCGGCAGGCCATGCGTCGCTTGCACAGGCATGGCCCACCGCAGGTCGTGTCCGACAATGCCCGAAATAGGGAACGATTACAAATTTCCAACGCCCGGTGGCGCACTGCGGGTCCGTGAGGCCGCGCTGGCGCATTGCGAGCCGCGATGGCCGATGCTAGGCGCGCCGCCATCCGTGCAACCGGGCGCCGTGCGCCCGTCCAGCCTGAAAGTGCGAACCGCGACCATGGCCGAACCCGGCGACGTCCCCACCGATCCCGACACCCCGCGCAGCAACGGGGGCGGCAACGGCTCCGGCAACGGCAGCGACACCCAGCCGATGGCGGGGCTGATCTCGCAATATGTGAAGGACCTGTCGGTCGAGAATCCGCGCGCGCCCGACAGCTTCCAATGGACCGATCCGCCGCAGCTGGACGTGCAGTTCAATATCGGCGCGCGGCGCATCAGCGACGAGGTGACCGAGATCGAGCTGAAGGTGGTGGCCACCGCCAAGGCGACGCAGGGCACGCTGTATATCGTCGACCTGTCCTATTGCGGGCTGGTCGGCATGCGGAACATGACCGACGAGCACAAGCACGCCTTCACCTATGCCGAAGGGCCGCGCATCCTGTTCCCGTTCGCCCGCCGGGTGATCGGCGATGCGGTGCGCGATGCGGGCTTCCCGCCGCTGCTGCTCGACCCGATCGACTTCAACGGCCTCTACCTCCAGCAATTGCAGCAGCAGGGCCGGTCGCCGGCCGGCGGCCAGCCGGGTGAGACCGGGGACGGCGGCTGAGGCTGAGGCGCCAGCCGGGCGCGAGGCCGGCCGCGCCGTGAGCCTGGTCCGCAATGTCGGCACGATCGGCGGCCTGACCGCCGTCAGCCGCGTGTTCGGCTTCGCCCGCGACATGCTGGTGGCGCGGGCGCTGGGCGCGGGCGCGGCGGCCGATGCCTGGCAGGTGGCCTTCATCCTGCCCAACACCTTCCGCCGCCTGTTCGCCGAAGGGGCCTTCTCGGTCGCCTTCGTGCCGATGTATTCGCGCGCGCTGTACGGCGACGGCGGCGAGGCGGCGGCGGCGAAATTCGCCAACGACGTGATGGCGGTGTTCGTGTGGGTGCTGCTGGGCTTCTCCGCGCTGGCGATGCTGGCGATGCCCGCGCTGATCTGGCTGCTGGCGCGCGAATACCAGGAGGTGCCGGGCAAGTTCGAGCTGGCGGTCGAGCTGTCGCGGATCACCTTTCCCTACTTGATGCTGGTCAGCCTGGTGGCGATGCTGTCGGGCGTGCTCAACGCCCGCTCGCGTTTCGCGCCGGGCGCCTTTGTGCCGGTGCTGCTGAACATCGTGCTGATCGCCGCGATCGGCGCCGGCTACTGGTTGCGCGGCGGCAGCGGTGATGACCGGGTGATGGCCCGCGCGCTGGCCTGGGGGCTGGTCACCGCCGGGGCCGCGCAGCTCGCCTACATGGTGTGGGCGACGCGGCGCGCCGGGGTCCGGCTGGCGATCCACCGGCCGGCGATCACGCCCGAGGTCAAGCGCCTGGCGCTACTGATCCTGCCGGCGACCTTCGGCGCAGGCATCTACCAGGTCAGCCAGTTCGTCGACACCTTCTTCGCCACATCGCTGCCGCAAGGCTCGCTGACGCTGCTGAAAT
>JACIYY010000093.1 GCA_014359685.1 Porphyrobacter sp.
GCGCTGATCGCCCGCCGCGAGGCAGGCCCGTTCGAGAACTGGGGCGGCCGGGGCGAGATCGGGGCCTTCCACGCCACCGGCAACAGCCGGGATACCGGCCTGACCGCGGCGCTGGCGCTGGAGCGCACCGGGATCGACTGGGAGCACCGCTTGCGCGCGCGTGCCGACTACCAGCGCAGCAACGGGCGCACCTCGCGCGAGCAATATTCCCTGGCCTACGAGCCGCGCTACGCGGTCAGCCCCCGCCTGTTCGCCTATGCGCTGGCGCAGGCGGAGCGCGACCCGATCCAGGGCTACGCCTCGCGCCTGTCGGCCTCCGGCGGGATCGGCTACCAGGCCATCGATCGGGAGGCGCTGGACCTGTCGGTCAAGGCGGGGCCGGCCTGGCGCCGCACCAACCTCGTGGGCGGGGGTGGCCAAAGCAATATCGGCGCGCTGGCGGGGCTGGATTTCGACTGGCGCATCCTGCCGCAGCTAACCCTGACGCAGAACACCGATCTGGTGGCGGAGACCGGCGGCAGCGCAGTGGCGATCATCGACGCGGCCAATACCAGCCTGACCCTGGTAACCGGTCTGGAGGCCAAGGTCAGCCAGAGCCTGACCACACGCCTGGCCTACACCGTCGACTATAACAGTAACCCACCGACTGGCGCCGTCTCCACCGACACCCGCACCCGCTTCAGCCTCGTTTACGACTTCTAAGCCGTGAACTTAGCAAGGGCCTTGGCGGAGACGGAGGGATTCGAACCCTCGATACCGGTCATCCCGGTATGGTCCCTTAGCAGGGGACTGGTTTCAGCCACTCACCCACGTCTCCGGGTTGGCGAGCGCGGGGCTATAACGAGGTGGTGGGGTTGCTACAAGCCGCGCGAGCCCCTGATCTTGCGCGGGCGCCCGTTCATGATCGCTTCAGCGCTTCAGGACTCAAGGCGGGCCACGAGGGAGCGAGAGGGAGCGCAGCCATGTTGATCCGATTCATCCACCCGACGCCGCGCCGGCTGGCGATGACGCTGCTGGCGGGGGCGCTGGCAGCGACCGGCCCGGCCGCCGCGCAGGAGATGCGCACGATCGATCCCGACCAGGCGATCGACGGCGACCTGAACTCGCCGCAGCAGGGGGGCGGCTATGGCTATGGTGGCGAGTTGCCCGCCGGCCAGGCAGCGCCGGTTCAGCAAGCGCCCATCCAGTCTCCGCCGGTGGCCGAAGCGGCCCCGCCTGCGGCGCAGGGGGACACCTATAGGCAGGACGACCTGATCGGTGCGGCCGAGGGCCTGTTCGGCAAGGGCGCCGAGGGGCTGGCCCGCATGATCGAGCAGGTGCTTGCCGAGCAGGGTGAACCGAACGCCTATATCGTCGGGCGCGAGGCGGGCGGGGCGTTCGTCGTCGGCGCGCGCTATGGCTCGGGCACGCTGTACCACCGCATCGAGGGCCAGCGCGCGGTCTACTGGACCGGCCCTTCGATCGGCTTCGATGCCGGGGCCAATGCCGGGAACACCTTCGTGCTGGTCTACAACCTCTACGATAGCGGCGAGCTCTACGAACGCTTTCCGGCCGGCGAGGGGCAGGCCTATCTGGTCGGCGGATTCACCGCCAGCTATCTGCGCAAGGGCGACATCGTGCTGATCCCGATCCGCATGGGCGCGGGCCTGCGGCTGGGGATCAATGCCGGCTACATGAAGTTCTCGCGCGAGCAGCGCTGGCTGCCGTTCTGAGCGGATCGGGCCGATCGGCACGGGATGCCGGCCGATGCGCTCTTGCCGGCAGGACCGGCGGCCGGCATGAGCCGCGCGCCATGCTCAACAGACTCGACCAACAGCCGCCCGACGCCCTGCTCGCGCTGATCAAGCTCTACGAGGCCGATCCGCGCCCCGACAAGATCGACCTCGGCGTCGGAGTCTATCGCACCGCCGAGGGGGCGACGCCGGTGTTCGCCGCGATCAAGGCGGCCGAGCGCCGGCTGGTGAACGAGCAGCGATCCAAGGCCTATCTCGGACCGGAGGGCGACATGGGCTTCGTGCGCGCGCTGATCCCCGTGATCTTCGGTGCTGCAACGGCCACCGGTGACATCGACGGGATGCAGACCCCGGGCGGCACCGGCGGGGTGCGGCTGGCGCTGGCCGTGGCCAGGCGAGCGGGCGTCCGCCGGATCCTGATGGGAACCCCGAGCTGGCCCAACCACGCGCAGATCATCGCCGATCTGGGGCTGGAGCTGGTCCCCTTCGCCCATGCCAGCGCCGACGGGACCGCCGATCTGGGCGCGCTGCGGGCCGCGCTCTCTACGGCGGGCGCAGGCGACGCGGTGCTGCTGCATGGCTGCTGCCACAATCCGACCGGCGTTGATTACAGCGACGCCCAGTGGGACGAGATCGCCCGGCTGCTGGCGGACGCCGGCGTGCTGCCGCTGATCGACCTTGCCTATCAGGGGTTGGGCCGGGGGCTGGAGGAGGATTCTTACGGCACGCGCGCCGTGCTGGCGCGGGCGCCAGAGGCGCTGGTCGCCTATAGCTGCGACAAGAATTTCGGCCTTTATCGCGACCGCGTGGGCGCGCTCTACGTCATGGCGCAAGGGGACGCGGCGCTGGCGCGGATCATGTCACACGGCATGGCGCTGGCGCGGGCGACCTGGTCGATGCCTCCCGATCACGGCGCGGCGGCGGCGCGGCTGGTGCTGGAGGATCCGGCGCTGGAGGGCCAATGGCGCGAGGAGCTGGCCTCCATGCGCGGGCGCATCGGCGCGATGCGCGCGGCTTTGGCCGGGCGCGGGCGGGTCGGCGCGCTCGACCTGTCGCCGCTGGGCCGCCAGTTCGGCATGTTCGCGATCCTGCCGCTGTCGGGCGAGCAGATCCACAGCCTGTGCGCCGATCACGGCGTCTATATGGCGGGATCCGGGCGGATCAATGTGGCGGGGCTGACCACCGGCAATCTCGACCGCTTCACCGCTGCGCTGGCGCAGGTCGCGGGCTGAGCCGGGCCGGCCGGCGCGATGGACCGCCAGCCGACCCTGCCGGGCGAGCGGGTGCTGCTGCGGCCGCTGCGGCGCGATGACTGGGACGCCTTGTGGGCGATCGCCGCCGACCGCCAGCTATGGGCCGGCCACCCCGCGCACGACCGCTGGCAGGAGCCGGTGTTCCGCACCTTCTTCGCAGAGGCGCTCGCCGGGGGCGGGGCGCTGGCGATCATCGATCGGCAAAGCAGCGCGATCATCGGCTCCTCCCGCTTCGAGAACTACGATCCGGCGGGCGAGGGCGAGGTCGAGATCGGCTGGTCGTTCCTGGCGCGCGAATATTGGGGGCGCGGATACAATGCCGAGTTCAAGCGGCTGATGCTCATTCATGCGTTCGAGAGCGTCGGCAGGGTGGTGTTCCGGGTCGGCGCCGAAAACGTCATCTCGCGCAAGGCCATGGCGCGGATCGGCGGGGAGCTGACCGGCGAGACCTTTCTGGCGGAACGCGCCGGACGGCAGATGGAGCATGTGGTGTATCAGATCACGCGCGACAGCTTCGCTACGGGGCCGCTGGCCACGGACGCGGCACAGCAGCGATAGCGGCATTGTGATCGTCTCCCGCGCGGCTCTCGCCCAAACCGGGCCGGTCGCGGGGCTCCGTGGTGTCCCACCGACACCTTCGCCTCAGCAGCAGGGCCGGATGGGAGCGCTTGGCCCGGGTCGCCGGGGTCTGACGCGCGGAGCCTAGAGAATATACTTGCTGAGGTCGCTGTCCTGCGCCAGCAGCGCCAGCCGGTCGCGGACATAGGCTGCGTCGATTGTCACCGTCTGCCCCGTGCGCTCCTCGGCGTCGAAGCTCAGCTCCTCCAGCAGCTTTTCCATCACCGTCTGCAGCCGGCGGGCGCCGATATTCTCGACGCTCTCGTTCACCTGCGCGGCGATGCGGGCGATCTCGCGGATCGCGTCGGGCGTCACCTCCAGCGTCACCTGCTCGGTGCCGAGCAGGGCCTTGTACTGCTCGATCAGATTGGCCCGGGTGTCGGACAGGATGGCGACGAAATCCTCTTCGGTCAGCGCCTTCAGCTCGACCCGGATCGGCAGGCGGCCCTGCAATTCGGGCAGCATGTCGCTGGGCTTGGCAACGTGGAACGCGCCGCTGGCGATGAACAGCACATGGTCGGTCTTCATCGGCCCGTATTTGGTCGCCACGGTGGTGCCTTCGATCAGCGGCAGCAGGTCGCGCTGCACGCCTTCGCGGCTGACCGATCCGCCGCGCACGTCGCTGACCGCGATCTTGTCGATCTCGTCGAGGAAGACGATCCCGTTGGCCTGGGCGTTGTGCAGCGCCACGCGGGCGACATCGTCCTGGTCCATGCGCCGGTCGGCCTCCTCGTCGACCAGCTTGTCCCAGGCATCGGGCACCTTCAGCTTGCGCCGCTTCAGCGGGGTCTTGCCGAACGCCTTGCTCATCATGTCGCCGATATTGATCATGCCGACATTGCCGCCCATGCCGGGGATCTCCATCGGCGCGGACGGCGTGTCCTCCAGCTCGATCTCGACCTCGACCTCGTTCATCGCGTTTTCGATGATCCGGCGGCGGAAGCTCTCGCGCGTCGCTTCGGAAGCGCTGTCGCCGACCAGCGCGGTCAGCAGCCGTTCCATCGCCGCCTGGCTGGCGGCCTCGCGCACCGCTTCGCGGCGGCGGTCCTTCTCCAGCCGGACCGCCTCCTCTGCCAGGTCGCGGGCGATCTGCTCGACATCGCGGCCGACATAGCCGACCTCGGTGAACTTGGTCGCCTCGACCTTGACGAAGGGTGCTTCGGCCAGCCTGGCGAGCCGGCGGCTGATCTCGGTCTTGCCGCAGCCGGTGGGGCCGATCATCAGGATGTTCTTGGGCGTGACCTCGTCGCGCAGTTCGGCCGACAGGCGCTGCCGGCGCCAGCGGTTGCGAAGCGCGACCGCGACCGCGCGCTTGGCCTCTGTCTGGCCGATAATGTGCTCGTCGAGCGCGGCGACGATCGCCTTGGGGGTCAGGTTGTCCATAGGATCCATGGGCTGAAAGGGGGAAAGCGGCCGGTGGGATATCCGGCCGTCAGACGGTCTCGATCGTGACGCGATCGTTGGTGAACACGCACAATTCGGCCGCCACAGCCATCGCGCGGCGGGCGATCGTCTCGGCATCCTGCTCGTAGTCGGACAGCGCCCGCGCGGCGGCGAGCGCGTAATTGCCGCCCGATCCGATCGCAGCGATCCCGCCCTCCGGCTCCAGCACGTCGCCATTGCCGGTCAGCACCAGCATCGCGTCCTTGTCAGCGACGATCATCAGCGCTTCCAGATTGCGCAGATATTTGTCGGTGCGCCAGTCCTTGGCCAGCTCCACTGCGGCGCGCATCAGCTGTCCGCGATATTGCTCCAGCTTGCGCTCCAGCCGCTCGAACAGGGTGAAGGCGTCGGCGGTGGCCCCGGCGAAGCCGGCGACGACCGTGCCCCGCCCGCCATCGCTGGCCGGGCCGATCCGGCGGACCTTGCGGGCATTGGGCTTCATCACCGTATTGCCCATCGACACCTGGCCATCGCCCGCGATCACGGTCTTGCCGTCGCGTTTGACACCGATGATGGTGGTCCCGTGCCACTGTATCAGGCCGTGGCTGGCCCTGCTATCGTCCATCGCCGCCATATGGGCGAGCGGCCGGCCGGCTTCAAGCAACGGCCCGGCCCGGCGCCTCGTCGATTACGGGCCAGGCTGCTGTCCGCCGAGGCCGGCGGCGCCGACCTGGCCGATATTGCCGAACAGATCCTCCAGGAAGCTGCGCTCGCGGCCCAGAGTGGGGGTGGCATCGCCTTCCGGGTCGATCCGCGCGACCTTCTCGATCCCGCTCTGCTCGGCCGCGATGACATTGCCGGCGGCATCGAAGCGGACCGCCAGCACCGTGTGATCGACGATGCGGGGCGTGTTGAACGGGGCCTGCTCCGTCCTGCTGCCGACATAGTACCACACCGGATCGCCGAACTGGCTGGCGAAGCTGGGCTGCCCCAGCGTGCGTTCCACCGACAGGCGGTTGTCGATGCCCGGCTGCACCGATTGCAGCAGCGTCTGGTCGGTGATGTAGCCGCGATAGCCCCGGATGGAGCTGCATCCCGCCAGCGCCAGCGCCGCCATCGCCAGCGCCGCACCCATCCTCGCCTTCGCCATCGCTTCTGCCTTCATCCGCTGCCCTGCCGCCGCCGGCCGGATCCCGCGCGGGGAGCCTTTGCCAATGGTACAGGGACCCTATATCGGGCGACGCTCTAGGCGGGGGGCCGCGCCGGTGCAATGGCGCTTGGCCCGGCCGCATTGAACCACCCGTGAATGAAAGGCCGCCCATGTCCGTCCTTGCCCGCCTGCTGCGACCGCGTTCCGATGGCAGGGCGGCGCTGCGTCCGCTGTGGCACCGGATCGTCGCGGTGTCCCGCAACGAGTGCTGGTATCGCGACGGCGGGGTGGCCGACAGCGTGGCCGGGCGGTTCGACATGATCGTCACCCTGCTGGCGCTGGTGCTGCTGCGGCTGGAGAAGGCTGGCGCGCCGGCCCGGCCCGGCGTCTATCTGACCGAGCTGTTCGTCGCCGACATGGACCGCCAGCTGCGGGAGAGCGGCGTCGGCGACCTGATGGTCGGCAAGCATATCGGCCGGCTGGTCGCGGTCCTCGGCGGCCGGCTGGGCGCCTATCGCAGCGCGCTGGCCGACGGCGCCGCGCCCGACGCGCTGACCGCAGCGGTAGCCCGCAACGTCTCGTTGGCGGAGGGGCGGGAGCCGGGGGTGCTGGCAGGCTTGTTGATGAAACACATGCGCGCGCTGGATGATGTAGCGGTCGAGGATCTGCTGGACGGGACGCTGCCGGGATGAGCGGGCCCGAGTTCCACCGCCCGGTCGACCGCCGCGGGATCGCCGACGCGCCGCTGACGATCGAGGCCGATGCCGCCGAGCGCGCCGCGCTGGCCGGGCGGTTCGGGCTGGTCGCGATCCGCCACCTGTCGGCGACGCTGCTGCTGTCGTGCCACAAGGATGTCGTCACCGCGCAGGGCCGGCTGTCGGCCAGCATCGTGCAGAGCTGCGCGGTCTCGGGCGAGGACCTGCCGGTCACCATCGAGGAGCCGATCCAGTTGCGGTTTGTCCCCGAGGCGGCGCTGCCGGAGGCGGACGAGCTGGAGATCGATGCCGAGCAATGCGACGAGATCGGCTATAGCGGCCACACCATCGACCTGGGCGAGGCGGTGGCGCAGAGCCTGGCGCTGGCCATCGACCCCTATGCCTGCGGCCCCGATGCCGAGCGGGTGCGGCGCGAACAGGGGATCACCGACCGCGCGGCGAGCGGCGCTTTCGCCGCGCTGGCGGCGCTCAAGCGCGAGCCGGACTGAAAGGCGCGGTCATACGCGTCGATGAGGCCGGGGCGGCAGTGCACCGGCTGCGGCGCGCGACAGGTCAGAACGGGATGTCGTCGTCCAGATCGTCGGCGAAGCTGCCGCCGCCGCCACCCGGACCGCCGCCGGTCTCGCCGCGCGAGCCGCCGCCGCCGCGCTCGAACTCACCGCCGCCGCCGCGCTGACCACCACCGCCCCCGCCGCCACCTGGGCCGTCGAGCATGGTCATCACGCCGTTCATGCCGCCGACCGACACCTCGGTCGTGTAGCGGTCATTGCCCGACTGGTCCTGCCATTTGCGGGTCCGCAGCTGGCCTTCGATATAGACCTTGCTGCCCTTCCGCAGATAGCGTTCGGCGACGCCCACCAGCCCTTCGGATTGCAGCACCACGGTATGCCAGTCGGTGCGTTCCTTGCGATCCCCGGTCTGGCGGTCCTTCCAGGTTTCGGAGGTGGCGATCCGCAGGTTGCAGATCCGGCCGCCGTTCTGGAAGCTCTTGATTTCCGGGTCCTGCCCCAGATTGCCGATCAGCATGACCTTGTTGAGGCTGCCCGCCATTGTTCGTCCCTCTCGCGCCGTCAGAGGCCGGCGGCGACCGCCAGCCAATAGGTGATTCCGGCGAACAGGTAGGCCATGCCGAACAGATAGAGCAACATGACGATCGGCCATTTCCACCCATTCGTTTCGCGCCGCGCCACCGCGATGGTGGACAGGCATTGCGGCGCGAACACGAACCAGGCGAGGAAGGCGAGCGCGGTCGGCAGGCTCCATTGGGCGCGCAGCTGGGGGATCAGGCCCTCCGCCGCCGCGGCCTCGTCCTCGGCATCAACGGCGTAGGTGGTGGCGAGCGCGGACACCGCCACCTCGCGCGCGGCCATCGCCGGGATCAGCGCCAGCGCGATCTCCCGGTTGAAGCCGATCGGCGCGACGATCGGGTAGAGCCCGTCGGCGATCCGCCCGGCAACGCTGGCTTCGACCTGGCTTTCCCC
>JACIYY010000094.1 GCA_014359685.1 Porphyrobacter sp.
CCGTCATTGCGAGGCGCCGCAGGCGCCGTGGCAATCCAGCGGCGCAGCGCTTGGGTGCAGGCGTGGGGCTGGATTGCTTCGCTACACTCGCAATGACGAGGATGGGGCGGAGCGCTGATCGTCATTGCGAGACGCCGCAGGCGCTGTGGCAATCCGGGGCGGCGCTTGGGCGCAGGCGTGGGGCTGGATTGCTTCGCTACACTCGCAATGACGAGGTGGGGCGGAGCGCTGATCGTCATTGCGAGGCGCCGCAGGCGCTGTGGCAATCCGGGGCGGCGCTTGGGCGCAGGCGTGGGGCTGGATTGCTTCGCTACACTCGCAATGACGGGGATGGGGCGGAGCGGGGATCGTCATTGCGAGGCGCCGCAGGCGCTGTGGCAATCCAGCGGCGCGGCGCTTGGGTGCAGGCGTGGGGCTGGATTGCTTCGCTACACTCGCAATGACGAGGTGGGGCGAGGGGTTAGAGCAGCGTGCCCTGTTTGCCGGTGGCTTCCCGCCGGGCGGTTCTGGCGGCGCTGGTGTCGATCCACGGGATCTGCGGGCGCTTGTTCTGGAACAGCTCGGCGAGCGTGATGATCTGCAGGCGGGGGAAGGTGCGGCCGGTTTCCTCCTGCGTCCAGACGCCGACGGCGGCGGCGTCGCGCTCCATCGCGCGGGTCGGCGGCTGGGCGGTGAGGAACACGCCGATCAGCGCGCCTTCGCGCTCCATCACCTGCGCCAGCCGGCCGATATCCTTGACGCCGGTGCCGCCGCCCTTGACCTCCACGATGGCCTTTTCGCTGCGCTTGCCGTCGGGCTTGAACCAGATGATCCCGTCGATGCCGGTATCGGCGCCCTTGCGCCCGCCCTTCCACGGCACCGCCTCCACCACCGAGAGCGCCCACAATTCGAACTGGTGCTTGTCGCGCCGGGCGAGGTCGAGCGCGTCCTCCAGCGATTGCGGGCGGCCCTTCACCTCGAAGGCGATGCCGGGGAAGGCCTGCGTCATGCGCTTTTCAATGAGGCCGATGGCAAGGTGGGTGAGGTCGATGCCGATCCACCGGCGCCCGAGCCTGTGCGCAGCGTGGATCGCCGTGCCGCAGCCGCAAAAGGGATCGAGCACCACGTCGCCTTCGTTGGACGAGGCGGCGATGATGCGTTCGAGCAGAGCGAGGGGTTTCTGGGTGGGGTAAGGTAGCATTTCGTTTGATCGGTTGTTGATTACGGGAATGTCGGTCCAGATGTTTTGAACCGGCACTCCTGGCATTTCGTCTAAGTATCGCTTGTAAGCTGGAACCGCCCCTTCGCGCGTCTGCACGATTCTGCCTTGGGCGATCAGTTGGTCCATGCGCTCCTTCGAATATCTCCAGTGCCGAGACACTCCCATAATCTCATAGTACGGATTACCTTTCGCAGCCCCACCCGGCCCCTGAATGTTATCCAACCGATACCGCCGACCATCTTCGTCAATTCGCCGATAGTCTCGATCAATGTATGACTGGTCGTAAGGTGTGTAGAGTGTGTGCCACACGCGATCATCGCCGCCTTTTGAATAGAAGAGTATGGTATCGGTGATGCGTCCAAAATGCTTCGAACCTTGGCTGCTGTCGCTATGAGCGTGTGATCTCTTCCAAATAATCTCGTTGACGAAATTCCGCGGTCCAAACACCCCGTCCAGCAGCAGCTTGAGGTAATGGCTGGCGGTCGGATCGCAGTGCAGATAGAGGCTGCCGGTGGGCTTCAAGACGCGGCGCAATTCCAGCAGCCGCACCGCCATCATCGCCAGATAGGCCATCATGTCGTTGTCGCCGAGGAAGTCGCGCATCGCCCGCAGCAGGGTGAAGGCGTCGTTGTTGCCGCTCTTCATCACCTCGTCAAAGGCGCTCTCCGCGCTGGCGTTCCAGTGCCAGGTGTCCTCGAACGCCTCGATCTGCGCGTCGCTGTCCTGCCCGCCGGGGGACTTGAACAGGATGTTGTAATTGGCGTTCGAGTTGAACGGCGGGTCGAGATAGATCAGGTCCACGCTCTCGTCCGCGACATGCTCTCGCAGGACGTGGAGGTTGTCGCCGTAATAGAGCGTGTTGGTCATGCGTCCCCCTGTCCCGCAGCGATGTGCCGCGACGGTGGCCGCAGGGCAAGAGGGGAGCGGCGGGCAGACCCCCCGGCAGCGGGCAGCGGAGGGCACAGGTGCCGGCGAGTGCTTCACGCACTTGCAGCATGGATGGTGTGTGGCTAAGTGCGGCGGCATCCGTCGGACCCGGCCGCGCCGGGTGGCTCGGCCCGGCGCCTATCCCCGGGACAACCTTTCTTTCAGACCGGCCTTCGAGTGCCGCACGTGGTGCCCGCAGCTTCAGCGCCCGCTGGTGAGCAGCGCCGGTCTTGCGAATCGTGTCAGGGTTCAAATGTTCAATACGTCCGCACTGAGGCGCGAATGGCTCTCCAATCCCCGGCGGGATATTCTCGCAGGCATGGTCGTCGCGCTCGCGCTCATCCCCGAGGCGATCGGCTTCTCGATCATCGCCGGGGTCGATCCGCGCGTGGGGCTTTATGCCTCGTTCTCGATTGCCGTGATCATCTCGCTGGTCGGCGGTCGCCCGGGCATGATTTCGGCAGCGACCGCCGCCATCGCGGTGCTGGTCCTGCCACTGGTGCAGCGGCATGGGCTCGAATATCTGTTCGCCGCGACCATCCTGATGGGGGTGATCCAGGTGATCGCCGGTTTCCTGCGGCTGCACCTGTTGATGCAATATGTCTCGCGCTCCGTCGTCACCGGCTTCGTCAATGCGCTGGCGATCCTGATCTTCATCGCGCAATTGCCCGAACTGGTCGGCGTGCCGACGCTGACCTACATGCTGGTCGGCGCAGGTCTGGCAGTCATTTACCTGCTGCCTCGGCTGACAAAGGCCGTTCCTTCGCCACTGGTCGCCATCGTGATCCTGACTGCGGTGGTCTATGCCATGGGCATGGATGTGCGCACGGTCGGGGACATGGGCGAATTGCCCTCCTCGCTTCCTTCGTGGATCATCCCCGACGTGCCGTTCACGCTGGAGACGCTGCAGATCATCCTCCCCTATTCGGCGACGATGGCGGCAGTCGGCCTGCTCGAATCCATGCTGACCGCGCAGATCGTCGATGATCTGACCGATACAGGTTCCGACAAGCAGCAGGAGATGAAGGGACAGGGCATCGCCAATTTCTTCACCGGCTTTCTCGGCGGGATGGGCGGCTGCGCGATGATCGGCCAGTCGGTCATCAACGTGAAGTCCGGCGGCGAGACGCGGCTGTCGACCTTCGTTTCCGGGGTGTTCCTGCTGTTCCTGCTGCTGGTGCTCGGGCCGCTGGTGGCGATCATCCCGATGGCCTCGCTGGTCGCGGTCATGATCATGGTGTCGATCGGGACCTTCTCGTGGCGCTCGATCAAGGACATCCGCCATCACCCGTGGCAGTCGTCTGTGGTCATGGTCGTGACCGTGGTCGTCGTGGTCTGGACGCACGACCTTGCGCGCGGCGTGCTCGCGGGGGTCATCCTTTCGGGGCTGTTCTTCGCCAGCAAGGTGAAGCGGCTGTTCACGGTCGACACCGAATTGTCGCCGGACGGAACCACGCGGACCTACCGCATCGAAGGGCAGGTGTTCTTCGCGTCCGCCGACCGCTTCGTGGAAGCCTTCGACTACAAGGAGGTGCTCGACCGGGTGGTGATCGATGTCAGCCGCGCGCATTTCTGGGACATCTCGGCGGTGGGAACGCTCGACAAGGCGATCCTCAAGTTCCGCCGCGAGGGCACGGCGGTCGAGGTTCGCGGCCTCAACGATGCAAGCGCGGTCATGATCGAGCGTTATGCAACCCATGACAAGCCAGGCGCGCGGGCGCAGGCAGGAGGACACTGATGGGAGAGGGAGCTATGGAAAAGGTCCTCGCAGCGATCGACGCCTCCATATATGCTGCGAGTGTTTGCGGCTATGCGGGCTGGGCAGCCAGGCGCCTGTCGCTGCCGGTGGAACTGCTCCACGTCGTCGAGCGGCAGGACGCGGTTGCCGCGCGGAACGACCTGTCCGGTGCCATCGGCCTGGGCGTGAAGAGCGACCTGATGGAAGAGCTCGTCCGCCTTTCCGAAGAGAGCAGCCGGGCCGAGATCGCGAAGGGCCGCATCCTCTTGAAGGCGGGCGAGCAAATGCTGCGCGGGGCGGGCGTCGAAGATGTCACCACCCTGCACCGCCATGGCGGGGTCGTCGAGACCATCCTCGAACGCGAAGACCACGCGCGGGTCGTGGTGCTGGGCAAGCGCGGCTCCGGGCATGAATATGCCTTCGACCAGATCGGCGCGATGGTAGAACGCGCGGTCAGGGCAAGCGAGAAGCCGGTGCTGGTCGCTTCGCGCGAGTATGTCGAGCCTGGACATGTTGTGTTCGCCTACGACGCCAGTCCCGCCGCCGAGCGGGCGCTGGAACGGCTGGCCAACTCGCCGCTGTTCGATGGCCTGCCGGTGACAATCGTCATGGCCGAAGCGGAGGGCGATGCGCGACGCGCGCAACTGGCAACGGCAGAAGCGGCATTCGCTTCGGGTCATCCGGTCACCGCGATCATGGAACGCGGCAAGGCGGAGCAGGTCATACCGGGCATCGTCGCGTCGACCGAGCACGCCCTGCTGCTGATGGGCGCCTATGGCCACTCGCCAATCCGGCGGATGATTGTCGGCAGCACGACCGCCGAGATGGTGCGTATGGTCAAGGGTCCGGTGCTGATGGTGCGATAGCCCGGCCGATCGGACCCGCCGCCTTGCGCGACCTGCTGCCGGAGCTTGACGAGCAGAACCGACGCGGCCGGTCGAGAGGCGGGTTCGGCCAAAGGCTGTCACGCCACAGCCAGTCCGAAGCTGCCGGCCCACCCCCGCCCGACCCCCCTTCCCTACAGCGCGCGCCCCATGCCAGCGCCTCGGCCCTGTCGATGCCAGCATGGAGCCGCCCTTGCCCTTCGCCTAGCCCCCTTGCGACGAGGCCCGCGATGCGCCTCGCGATAACGGCCATGACCACGGCCACCGGCCCGATGGGCGCGAGAATCTGCGCCGCTCGCGGCGGACCTCGGCCGTGACCGTGCCGGGCCCGATCCCTGCGCCCGACGATCCGCTGCTGGACTTCGCGCCGGTCCCGCACAAGCAGCCGCGCCGCAACTCGATCACCGCCAGCCGGCAGCGCGCCTTCATCGCCGCGCTCGCCGCCAGCGGGGTGGTGGCGCAGGCGGCGCGCAGCATCGGGGCCAGCCTGGAGGCGCTCTACAAGCTGCGCCACCGGCCCGGCGCCGAAGGCTTCGCCTCCGCCTGGGACGAGGCGGTCGATCGCGGGGTGAAGCGGCTGGAGGATTGCGCGCTGGCCCGCGCGATCGAGGGCGAGGAGCGGATGGTGGTGAGCGCAGGCAAGGTGGTGGGCACCGAGCGGCGCCACAATGAGGGGCTGGTGATGTTCTTCCTGCGCCACCGCCGGGCCGAGCGCTATGGCAGGGAGGTGCGGCCCGGCCACCCGCTCTACGAACGGATCCGCGCGGAGGTGCTGGCGGCCGAGGCGGCGGCGCAGCCGAGCGAGCAGGAGGTGATCGATTCGATCAACCGCAAGATCGACCAGATGCGCGCACGCGAGGCGGAAATGCAGCAGATGCTGCGCGAGGAGGGGATCGACGATCCATACGGGCTGGACGGCGAGGCTCTGGCGCGCGCCGGCTGGCCCTTTGGCGGCGGGCTCGATTAGGCGGCGCGGCGGCGGCGCGGCGGGCGGCGGGAGCGGGGCGTGCGGGGGC
>JACIYY010000095.1 GCA_014359685.1 Porphyrobacter sp.
GCCTTCATCAGCTCCTTGATCGAGTTCTCGCCGATTTCGGGATCGCGGCCCTCGAGCGCAGCCAGCGCCGAACCCTTGATGATCGGGATGTTGTCACCGTCGAAATCATAGCTCGACAGCAGCTCGCGCACTTCCAGCTCGACCAGTTCGAGGATTTCCTCGTCGTCGACCTGATCGACCTTGTTCATGTACACCACCAGCGCCGGCACGCCGACCTGGCGGGCGAGCAGGATGTGCTCGCGGGTCTGCGGCATCGGACCGTCGGCGGCGTTCACCACCAGGATCGCGCCATCCATCTGCGCCGCGCCGGTAATCATGTTCTTGACATAGTCGGCGTGGCCCGGGCAATCGACATGGGCGTAGTGACGTGCCTCGGTCTCGTATTCCACATGGGCGGTCGAGATGGTGATGCCGCGCTCGCGCTCCTCGGGCGCCTTGTCGATATTGGCGAAATCGACCGGCGCGCCCTGGACCTTGGTGATTGCGGCCGTGAGCGTGGTCTTGCCGTGATCGACGTGGCCGATCGTGCCGATGTTGCAGTGCGGCTTGTTCCGCTCGAATTTTGCCTTGGCCATCTGTTCTAACCTCTGATCTTCAATGCTGAATGTGACGGGATCGGGGCGGGCGCCCGCCGAAACAGGCGCCGCCCCTAGACGGATCGCCTGCCTTAGGCAAGCTTCTCCTTGACCTCCTGCGCGACGTTGGCGGGCACCTCGTCATAATGCGAGAACTGCATCGAGTACTGCGCACGCCCCTGGCTGAACGAGCGCAGTTCGTTGACGTAACCGAACATGTTGGCGAGCGGGACCTGCGCCTCCACCACCTGCGCGTTGCCGCGGCTGTCGGTGCCCAGGATCTGCCCGCGCCGCGAGTTGAGATCGCCGATCACGTCGCCGAGGAATTCCTCGGGCGTGACCACCTCGACCTTCATGATCGGCTCCAGCAGCTTGATGCCCGCCTTCTGCGCGCCTTCGCGCATCGCGCCGCGCCCCGTGATCTCGAACGCCACGGTGGAGGAATCGACGTCGTGATAGGCGCCGTCGACCAGCTTGGCGGTGAAGTCGATAATCGGGAAGCCGATCAGATAGCCGCTCGCCGCCTGCTCGCGCACGCCCTTCTCGATCGAGGGGATGTATTCGCGCGGGATATTGCCGCCCTTGACCGAGTCTTCGAACACGAAGCCCTGTCCGCGCTCGCCCGGCGAGAACACAATCTTGGCGCGGCCGAACTGGCCCGATCCGCCCGACTGCTTCTTGTGGGTGTAATCGACCTCGACCTCACGGGCCAGGCTCTCGCGATAGGCCACCTGCGGCGCGCCGACATTGGCCTCGACCTTGAACTCGCGGCGCATCCGGTCGACGATGATGTCGAGGTGGAGCTCGCCCATCCCCTTGATGATCGTCTGGCCCGATTCATGGTCGGTGGACACGCGGAACGACGGATCCTCGGCCGCCAGGCGCGACAGGGCGACGCCCATCTTCTCCTGATCGGCCTTGGTCTTGGGCTCCACCGACAGCTCGATCACCGGCTCGGGGAACTCCATCCGTTCGAGGATGATCGGCGCATTGGGGGCGCACAGCGTGTCGCCGGTGGTGGTGTCCTTCATGCCGGCAATCGCGACGATGTCGCCGGCGAAGGCCTCGTCAATATCCTCGCGGTTGTTGGAGTGCATCAGCAACATGCGGCCGATCTTCTCCTTCTTATCCTTGACCGAGTTCAGGACCTGGCCCTTGCTGAGCTTGCCCGAATAGATCCGGGTGAAGGTCAAGGTGCCGACGAAGGGATCGTTCATGATCTTGAAGGCCAGCGCGCTGAACGGCGCATCATCGTCGGAGGGGCGGGTCTCCTCCTCGTCGGTATCGGGCTTGACGCCCTTGATCGGCGGCACATCGACCGGCGAGGGCATGTAGTCGACCACGGCATCGAGCAGCGGCTGCACGCCCTTGTTCTTGAACGCCGAGCCGCACAGCACCGGCACGAAGGATTGCGCCAGCGTGCCCTTGCGGATCAGCCGCTTGAGCGTGGCGGCGTCGGGAATCTCGCCTTCGAGATAGCTCTCCATCACCGCGTCGTCCTGCTCGACCACGGTTTCGATCAGGCGCTCGCGATATTCGGCGGCCTTGTCGGCGAGGTCGGCGGGGATGTCGACATAGTTGAACTTCGCGCCCAGGCTCTCGTCCTCCCAGACGATGCCGCGATTGTTGACCAGATCGACCACGCCCTTGAGATCGCTCTCCGCGCCGATCGGCAGGTACAGGACCAGCGGCACCGCGCCCAGGCGGTCGATGATCGACTGCACGCAATAGTAGAAATCGGCGCCGGTGCGGTCGAGCTTGTTGATGAAACACATGCGCGGGACCTTGTACTTGTCGGCCTGGCGCCAGACGGTCTCCGACTGCGGTTCCACGCCCGCGACCCCGTCGAACACCGCCACCGCGCCGTCGAGGACGCGCAAGCTGCGTTCGACCTCGATGGTGAAGTCGACGTGGCCGGGGGTGTCGATGATGTTGATGCGGTGCTTGGGGCCGGTACCGTCCTCGGCCGACCAGAAGGTGGTGGTGGCCGCCGAGGTGATGGTGATCCCGCGCTCCTGCTCCTGCTCCATCCAGTCCATCGTCGCGGCGCCGTCATGCACCTCGCCGATCTTGTAGGATTTGCCGGTATAATAGAGGATCCGCTCCGTCGTGGTGGTCTTTCCGGCGTCGATATGCGCCATGATGCCGATGTTGCGGTAGCGTTCCAGCGGATATTCGCGGGCCATGGGAGGTTCCTTGAAGGCAGTAACGGGCGTGGGAGGCCCCGGTCGAGACAGGCGGCGGCCCCCATATAGGATTGCGTGTGACCGCTTGAAGACCGGCCGCCGCCACCGACGAGAGGCGCCCCCTCCCCGGACGGCCGGTCAGCCAGCCCGCTTACCAGCGGTAATGGCTGAAGGCGCGGTTGGCGTCGGCCATGCGGTGCGTATCCTCGCGCTTCTTGACCGCGTTGCCGCGATTGTTGGCGGCATCCATCAGCTCACCCGAGAGGCGCGCGGCCATGGTGCTTTCGGCCCGCCCGCGCGCGGCCGAGATCAGCCAGCGGATCGCCAGCGCCTGCGCGCATTCGGGACGGACCTCCACCGGCACCTGATAGGTCGCGCCGCCGACACGGCGGCTGCGCACCTCGACCGCCGGGCTGACATTGTTCAGCGCGTCGTGGAACAGCTGCAGCGGATCGGCCTTGGCCCGCGCCTCCACCACTTCGAGCGCGCCATAGACGATGCGTTCGGCCACCGACTTCTTTCCGTCCAGCATGAGGTTGTTCATGAACTTGGACAGGATCTGATCCTTGAACCTGGGATCGGGCAGGATTTCCCGCTTTTCGGGACGACGACGACGTGACATGCAACTGGTCTCCAAGATTTCGCGTTCGTCACCCCGGACCCGGTCCGGGGTCCCGCTGCCTGGACGCCACGACAGGACGGCGGAAGGAAGCGGGGTCCCGGATCAGGTCCGGGACGACGGGGAAAGGGTCACTTCGGCCGCTTGGCCCCGTATTTGGAGCGGCTCTGCTTGCGGTCCTTGACCCCTTGCGTATCGAGCACGCCGCGCAGCACGTGGTAGCGCACGCCGGGCAGGTCGCGCACCTTGCCGCCGCGGATCAGCACCACCGAGTGCTCCTGCAGATTGTGGCCTTCACCCGGAATGTAGG
>JACIYY010000096.1 GCA_014359685.1 Porphyrobacter sp.
CGCATCGCGGGACATATTATCCAACCGGGTCAATTCTCGATGGAAATCCCGGGTCAACTCTCAGCGGAAATCAACAGATCAGCACCATCTCCTCGGTCGGGGCGACGTTGAAGGCCAGATAGACCGCCCCCGCCAGCATGATGAACAGCTGTCCCGGATAGCCGGCGGCGCGCTCCTTGTCTTCGGTCTCGCTGTCCTGCGATCCCAGCTGGCCGCGCGCCAGGATCGCGCCGATGCTGGCCGGCACGGTCTGGACCGCGATCTTGCCGACGATCTCCTCCATCGGCATCGCCGCCGCGATGATCCCGAACAGTGCGAGCATCGCGGCGGAGGCGATCGCGCCGACCCCGAAGGCGATCACCGCGTCGAGCGCATCCTCGAACCCGCCGCCGGTCCGCTCGAACCCAACGAAGTAGGACAGCGGGAACAGCAGCGCCAGCGTGAACAGCAGGAACAGGAACAGCCGGTCGCGGTCCATGGCGAAGCCCAGCCACCACATCTCCATCGTCATCAGCAGCGGAAAGGCGAACAGGATCGCCCCGGCAAAGGCCCGCGCCAGCCCGCGCCAGACATGGCCGGCCGACCGGCCGGCGCCGCCCGCCTCTCGCGCGCCTCCGCCCGCCTCGTCCATCGGTCCTCCCGCGCCTGCCCCGCCCGCGCCGCCGCTGCCGGATCGGTCGCGCTTCGACTGGTGGCGGCGATCGCGCGATCGCGCAAGCGCGCCTTGCGCGGCGCTGCGGCCACGGGCAGAGAATGCAGCCATGCATGCGAGAGGAACCCCGCCGACCAGCCACCCCCGGGCATCGTCCGATGCCGCCGCGATTCGCGCGGGCTGCCCCCGATGAGCTTTGACCTGACCGATGAGCAGCGCGAGGTCCAGGACCTCGCCCGCCGCTTCACCGCCGATGCCATCACGCCCCATGCGGCCGAGTGGGACGCGAACGAGATCTTCCCGCGCGAGACCGTGCGCGCCGCCGCCGACCTCGGCTTCGGGGCGATCTACGTCTCGCCCGACAGCGGCGGCGTCGGCCTCGGCCGGCTGGAGGCGGCGCTGATCATGGAGGCGATGGCCTATGGCTGCCCCTCGATCTCGGCCTTCATCTCGATCCACAACATGGCCTCGTGGATGATCGACCGGTTCGGCCAGCCGGCGGCCAAGGAGCGCTATCTCCCCGACCTCGTGCGGTGCGAGCGGCTGGTCTCGTATTGCCTGACCGAGCCCGGCGCCGGCTCCGACGCGGCGGCGCTGACGACCAGGGCGGTGCGCGAGGGCGATCATTACCTCGTCACCGGCAGCAAGGCGTTCATCTCCGGCGCGGGCGAGAACGAGCTCTATGTGGTCATGGCCCGCACCGGCGGCGAGGGCGCGCGCGGCATCTCCGCGCTGGTGATCGAAAAGGACATGGAAGGCGTGTCGTTCGGGGCGCCGGAGCGCAAGCTGGGCTGGCATTCGCAGCCCACCGCGCAGGTCAATCTGGATGGCGTGCGCGTGCCGGTGGAGAACCGGCTGGGCGAGGAGGGCGAGGGCTTCGCGATCGCCATGAAGGGCCTCGACGGCGGACGGCTGAACATCGGCGCCTGCTCGCTCGGCGGAGCACAGCGCTGTCTCGACGAGGCTCTGGCCTACACCGCCGAGCGGCGCCAGTTCGGCAAGGCGATCCTTGATTTCCAGAACACGCAGTTCACGCTCGCGGACATGGCCACCGAGCTGGAGGCGGCGCGGCTGCTGCTCTACGCGGCCGCGGTCAAGGTCACCGAAGAGGCGCCCGATCGCACCCGCTTCGCCGCCATGGCCAAGCGGCTGGCGACCGACACCGGCTCCTCGGTGGTCGACCGGGCGCTGCAACTGCATGGCGGCTACGGCTATTTGCAGGACTTTCCGATCGAGCGGTTCTGGCGCGACCTGCGGGTCCACCGCATCCTCGAAGGCACCAACGAGGTGATGCGGATGATCGTCGCGCGCGAGCTGACCCGGTGAACCTGGCACACGCGACCGGGGCGCAGGTGCGTTGCGCATCCATGACGGCCCGGCCGAGATCCGCAGGTGGAGTCCGGCCAGGACGAACAAGCATGATGGGAAGGCGGCGCAGGCGGGCTCGGGCCACCGCGCTGCCCGCCGGCTGAAAGGACCAATGCGCCATGCCGCTGCTCAAGATCGAACGACGCGGGCACATCACCGTGCTGACGCTCAACCGACCGGAATCGATGAATGCCCTGGGCGCATCGGGAGACGGGGCAGAGGTGGAAGCGGTCTGCAACGCAATCAATGACGATATGGAGACCCGCTGCGTCATCCTGACCGGCGAAGGGCGCGCGTTCTCGGCCGGCGGTGACGTGAAGGCGATGCGGGAGCGGACCGGCAGTTTCGCCGGCAGCGGGGTGGACCTGCGCAACCATTATCGCACCAACATCCACCGGATGGCGCGCGCCCTGTATGGCCTCGACGTGCCGCTGATCGCAGCGATCAACGGCGCCGCGGTCGGTCTGGGTTGCGACATCGCCTGCTTTGCCGACATCCGCATCGCCTCCGACACGGCGCGCTTCGGGGTCACCTTCCTCAAGCTCGGCCTGGTGCCCGGTGACGGCGGGTTCTGGCTGCTGCCCCGCGCGATCGGCAAGAGCCGCGCTGCGGAGCTGCTCTATACCGGCGAGGTGATCGACGCCGCCAAGGCGCAAGAATGGGGTCTGGTCAGCCGCGTGGTCGCGCCGAGCGAATTGATGGACACGGCGATGGACATGGCCGGCAGGATCGCAGCCATGCCGCCCCATGCGCTGCGGCTGACGAAGCGGATGATGCGCCAGGGCGAAGGGATGAGTTACGATGCAGCGCTCGACCTTGCCGCCTCGACCCAGCCGCTCATGCATTTGAGCGAGGACCATATCGAAGGGCTGGACGCCCTGCTCGAAAAGCGCGCTCCGACGTTCACCGGGAAATGAGCGCGGCGCCCGGGGGGCGGCCCGCCACTTGCCTCGTCCGGTGGGCGGGCCATACACGGCACCATGCAACCCGCCGCCGTGCCCGATGACCTGACCCCGCTGCATCCCGACTACCTCAAGGTCGTGCGGATCGGCTGGACGCTGCTGGCCGTGCCGGTGCTGATCGGAGCGGCGGTGCTGGAGATCGCGGGCGTGCTGCCGCGCGGCGCGGTGCTGGTGCCGGTCCTGCTGGTGGCGGCGTTTGCGGTCGTGCTCGTTCCGCCGCGCCGTTACCGCGCGCGCGGCTACCGGCTCGACCCCGACCGGCTGCGCGTGGTGCGAGGGACGCTGTTCCGCTCCGACACGGTGGTGCCGTTCGGGCGGGTGCAGCATATCGACGTGGCACAGGGGCCGGTCGAGCGATTCTATGGCCTCGGCACGCTGGTGCTGCACACCGCCGGCAACCACAATGCCTCGGTCAGGCTGCCGGGCCTGCCGCACGCGGAGGCGCTGGAGATCCGCGAGGCGATCCGCGCGCATGTGCTGCGCGAGACGCCGTGAGCTGCGGATGAGCGGGCCGGGCGGGGCGGCGCAGGTCACCGGGCCAGCGGCCCCCGGCTGGCGGCGCACCCATCCGCTGGGTCTGCTCGCCCGCGCCTTGAGCTATGCGCGCGGCGCGGCGCTGCCGCTGGTCGCGGCGATCGTCGGGGCGCGCAACTGGCCGGGCGGCGCGGGTGCGGTGGCGATGGTGGCGGTTATGGCCTTTGCCGTCAACGCGGTGGTGGTGTGGCTCGGCTGGCGACACCACCGCTATCTGGTCGGGGCGGACGAGATCCGGGTCGAGCACGGGCTGGTCCGGCGCACCGCGCGAACCGTGCCCTACGACCGCATCCACGACGTCGCGATCGAGGAACCGGCGCTCGCGCGGCTGCTGGGTCTGGCCGAGATCCGGTTCGAGACCGGCGCCGGCGGGAAGGACGAGGTGACGCTGCGTTACGTCAGCCGCGAAGAGGGCGAGGCGCTGCGCGAGACGGTGCGGACCCGCCGGGCGGAGGCGAGCCACAGCGCCGGCAGCCCAACCCGCCCCGGCGCGCGCGCTGACGCCGTCGAGCCGCCGCCGCGACTGCTGTTCGCGATGGACCCGCGCCGCCTGCTGATCTTCGGCCTGTTCGAGTTCTCGCTGGTGTTCTTCGCCGTGCTGTTCGGTCTCGCCCAGCAATTCGATGCCGTGCTGCCGTTCGATATCTGGGCGGTCGACCAATGGCAGCAGCGCGCCGGCGGGCCGGTCGAGGTGCTGCGCGGGATCGGGCTGACCGCGCAGATCGCCGCAGCGGTGCTGGGCGTCGTGCTGCTGGGCCTCGCCGGACTTGCCGCCGGGCTGATCCGAACCGTGCTGCGCGACTGGGGGTTCCGGCTGGAGCACACGCCGCGCGGGCTGCGCCGCCGGCGCGGCCTGCTGACCCGCACCGACGTGGTGGTGCCGCTGCACCGGGTGCAGGCGGTGGCGATCCGAACCGGCTTCGTCCGGCGGCGGGTGGGGCCGGACGGTGGATGGCACCGGCTCGATCTGGTCAGCCTGGCACAGGACAGCAAATCGTCGAGCCATACCGTGGTGCCGTTCGGCACGCTGGCGGAAATCGCACCGGTGGCCGCGATCGCCGGCTTCCCGCTGCCCGAGCCCGGCACGCGATGGCATCGGCCCAGCGCCCGCTACTGCCTCGACCGGGCGCTGCTGACGGCGCTGCCGGCGGGGCTCCTCGCGGGCGCGCTGGCGGTGGCAGGCACCGGGTGGAATGCACTGGCGATGCTGGGGCTGGCCGCGCTGCTGGCGCTCCGCCAGGCCATGGCGTGGCGGCTCGACCGCCATGCGCTGAGCCCGCTGCACATCCATGTCCGGCGCGGCTGGCTGGCGCCGCGCCACGACATCGCATTGCGTGTGCGGTTGCAGACGGTCGAGATCGTTCAGGGGCCACTCGCCCGCCGGCGCGGCTACGCCGATGTGGTGTTCGGCATCGCCGGCGGAACCCTGCGGATCAGGGGCATCCCGGTGATCGAGGCGCAGCGCCTGCGGGCGGCGGTGCTGGACAGCATCGCCGGAACCGATTTCGCACATTTGTCGGCGCCCCCAGCGGCGGCCGCTCCATGAGGCCGCGTTCACCGCCGGCCGAATGACCCGCCGCTGCGGGCCCCTGGCGGGGCGGATCAGCTGGGGACCGGCGCGCGCAGATCGGCCCATTCGGGATGGCGCCGGAAAGCGGCGACGACGTAGCTGCATTGCGGCTCGATGGTGAAGCCCTGTTCGCGCGCATCGGCGACCAGCGCTTCCACCAGCTTCATCGCGATGCCCTTGCCGCGCGCTTCGGCCGAGAT
>JACIYY010000097.1 GCA_014359685.1 Porphyrobacter sp.
CAGGCATCGCCATGCCGACGCTGGTGCTGACGGGGGCGCAGGACCGCGATAATGGCTCGCCCGAGGATCTGGCCGCCGCGCTCCCCGATGCGCGGCTGGCCGAGATCCCGGGCACTCATATGAGCTCAGTCACCGAGCCGGCGATGGGGCGGCAGATCGTCGCCTTCCTGACCGGCTAGCTTCGTTGGCTCTGCCGGGGCGGCTGTGTCAGCCGACCTGCAGGGCCGCCGGGGTGCGACCCATCGAGCGGTCGAACTCCTCCGCAAAGCGGGCGTCGAGAATCGCCCGATCGGTGGCCGAGGCCTCCCTGACGATCTCGGGGTAGAACCGGCTTTCCTCGCGATAGACGTGGTGGAGCACCGCGCCGCGGATGTGTTCCAGCTTGTCGCGCCATTCCTGGGTCAGCGGCGCCAGCCTTTCGAGCTCGGCCATCTGCACCTTGGTCATCTGCTGTTCCTCGTAGGCTTCGGTCGCGTGCGTCTTGTGGCCGTCCATCACCAGAACCGGGTATAGCGCCACTTCCTCGGCGATCGAATGCGCGGACAGCAGAACGGCCAGATCCTTGACCGCCTGACGCGCCACCGCTTCGCTGGTGGCGTCGAGGGCGGTGGCGAAGAGCCGTTCGATATCCTCGTGCTGGCTCAGAACGCGGGCAAGCCATTGGTTGTCGGCGGCAAGCGCCTTGGCGTCGCGATGCGCCTCGGCACGGGCTTCGTCGGACTCCGGGGGAGTGAGGGTGGCGGCAATCTTGTCGAGAAGGGACATGGCGCATTCTCCTTTGCGGTTGACCACGTGCAACTGACCAGCCGACTCCCGGTGCGCACTCGCGGTTCCCCAGCTGATCTATGGCAAGTGGCGCGGCGCGCCCTGCCGTGCCCGGTCTGCGGCTTGTCGCGGCCATCGCGGGGCGCAGCACGCAAAAAGGGCGCGGGCACCGCTGCCGGTCCCCACGCCCCCTTGCGTTGTCGGTATCGAACCTGTCGTGCGGCTCAGGCCGCCCGGTCGCCGGCCTCGTCCTCGTCCTCGTCGGTCAGCGGGGGCGGCAGCTCGCCAAGCTCGCGATCGGGGTCCAGCCGCTCGGTAAAGCCGGCGGTGTCGCGCACCTCTTCGGCCATCTGCGCCATGATATCGACGCCCTGGCTCTGCAGCTCGGCCTCGTCATCGGAGCGGGCGACGTTGACCTTCACCGTCACGCGGACCTCCGGGTGGAGGGCGATGGTCACGGTCGACAGGCCGATCGTCTTGATCGGGCTGCTCATGACTACCTGCCGCTTGTCGATCTCGAAGCCCTTCTCGACCAGCGCGGCGGCCACGTCACGGACATTGACCGAGCCGTAGAGCTGGCCGGAATTGGATGCGGCGCGGATCAGCGTGATCTCGGCGCCGTCGACCGTCTCGCCGGCCTTGGCGGCATCGGCACGGCGCTGGGCGTTCTCCGCTTCCAGCCGCTCGCGGTTGGCTTCGAAGACGCGCCTGTTGGCATCGTTGGCGCGCAGCGCCTTCTTCTGCGGCAGCAGGAAGTTGCGGGCATAGCCGTCACGCACGCTGACGACGTCGCCGATCGAACCGAGCTTCTCGATCCGTTCGAGCAGGATGATATCCATCGGGCCGGTTCCTTACTTCACGACATAGGGCAGCAGGCCCAGGTGACGGGCGCGCTTGATGGCGCGGGCCAGCTCGCGCTGCTTCTTGCCGCTGACGGCGGTGATGCGGCTGGGCACGATCTTGCCGCGTTCGGACATGAAGCCCTGCAGCAGGCGCACATCCTTGTAGTCGATCGCGGGGGCGTCCTTGCCGGAAAACGGGCAGGACTTGCGGCGGCGGAAGAACGGACGGGCCATCAGGATTCTCCTCCCCGGCGCCGGCGATCGCCACGATCGCCTCGGTCCCCCCGGTCGCCCCGTTCACGGTCGCGTTCGTTGCGGCGCATCTGCGCGGATGGGCCTTCCTCGTGCGCTTCGACCGCGACGGTCAGCCAGCGGATCACGTCCTCGTTGATGCGCTGCTGGCGCTCCAGCTCGGCCACCATGGCGCCCGGACCTTCGAGGTTGAGCAGCACGTAATGCGCCTTGCGGTTGCGGTCGATCTTGTAGGCGAGGCCCTTCAGGCCCCAGGTCTCGGTCTTGACGACCTTGCCCTCATTCGCTTCCACGATCTCCGTGGCGGCGGCGGCAAGCGCGTCGACCTGAGCCTGGCTCAGATCCTGCCGCGCGAGGAACACGTGCTCGTAGAGCGCCATGTCTCATGCTTCCTTTCACGTCGTGCCGATCGCTGGCACTCCCGCGCGGATCGCGGGGGCCCCTCCGGCTTTCTTGGGGTTCCGCCGCTCCCTTCCGATCACGATCGGGACGGCGCGGAAGCGGCGCTCATAGCGAAATCCGCCGCCGATGCAAGCGCCCAGCGGAGCGCCGGGTCAGGGGAGCTGCGCCAGCAGGTCGCGGGCGAATGTGCTCAGCGTGTCGTCGCGGGCGCCCATCACCACGATCCGGTCGCCGGGCCGCGCCAGCCGGGCGATCAGCCGCCCGCATTCGGCCCGCTCCGGCCGGTGCTCGGCGCTGCCGCCGGCGGCGCGGATCTGCGCCACGATCGCCTCGCTGCCCACGCTGCGCTCGACCGTGCCGCCGAAATAGACCGGATCGCACAGCACCGCCACGTCCTGCGGCCCCAGCTCGCGGGCGAAGGTCTGCGCCAGCTCGGCCCCCATCTGCCGCAGCGGGCCATATCCGTGCGGCTGGAAGAAGGCGATCACCCGGCCGGGATGGGCCTTCAGCGTGCGCAGCGTGGCGGCGACCTTGTCGGGATTGTGGCCGAAATCGTCGATCACCACGATGCCGCTGCTGCTGGTGCCGACGATGTCGAAGCGCCGGGCGATGCCGGTGAAGCTGCGCAGCGCGACCACCGCCTCGTGCACCGACACCCCGGCCGCCGCCGCCGCGGCCACCGCCGCCATCGCGTTGGCGAGGTTGTGCCGCCCCGGCACCGCCAGTTGCAGCGCATGGGCGCCATCCTCGCGCCGGTCGAGCAGCCGTGCGCCGATCCGGGTCGGCTCCTCCACGATGCTGCCCGGCTCGATCCCCAGCGCGGCCTCGGGGTACTCGATCCCGAAGGACAGCACCGGGCCGCCGGCGCGATCCGCCAGCAATCTTGTCTCGGCATCGTCGAAGTTCAGCACCGCCACCCGCGCTTGCGCAACGAAGCCGGCAAACAGCGCGCGCAGCTCCGCCATGCTCTTGTGGTCGAGGCTGACATTCAGCAGCACCGCCACGTCGGGACGGTAGAGCGCGATCGACCCGTCGCTCTCGTCCACCTCGGCCACGAAGGCGTCACCACGGCCGATCCGCGCGCTGGCGAAGGGCAGGTCGGCGCCGGCGAAATCCTTCATCACCGCGCCGTTGACGATGGTCGGATCGCGCCCGGCCCGGTGCAGGATCCAGCCCAGCATCGCGGTGGTGGTCGACTTGCCGCTGGTGCCCCCCACCGCGATCCCCTGCGCGGCGGCGTTGAACAGGCTGGACAGCAGCTGCGCCCGGCTGATCCGCTGGCACCCCAGCTCGCGGGCGCGGACCATCTCGGGCACGCTGTCCTCGATCGCGGCGGAGGCGACCAGCACCTGATCGGGCGAGGTCACGCCGCTGCCGTCCTGCGGGAACAGCGCGAAGCCCTGCCGTTCCAGCCAGGCGAACTTGTCGGGCGTGCGCCCCTGATCGAAGCTGCGGTCCGACCCGGCGACGGTTGCGCCCATGCCCTTCAGGATCGTGGCCAGCGGCAGCATCCCCGATCCGCCGATACCGCAGAAGAACCACGGGCGGGCGGCGGGATCGGTGGCGGCATCGTCCATGCCGCGGCTCGCTATGCCGGCCCCCTCGACAATGCAATCGCGCAGGTTAGGGTCTGGCGATGAGCTCGATCGCGATCTGCGCCCCCGGAACGCCGATCACGCGCGACCTCGCCCGCCGCGTCAGCGATCTGGCGCAGGCCGCCTTCCCGGCGCTGCGCCTGTCGTTCCATGACCAATGCTTCGCGGTGGACGGCCATTTCGCCGGCAGCGATGCCGTCCGGCTGGCGGCGCTGCTCGACTGCGCCAACGATCCCGCGACCGACGCAGTATGGCTGGCAAAGGGGGGCTACGGCACCAACCGAATCGCGGCCGAGGCGGTGGCGCGGATGGGGCCGGCGGCGCGGGGCAAGACCTTCCTCGGCTATTCGGACGGCGGATATCTGCTCGCCGAGCTCTACCGCGCGCGCATCGGCCGCCCCGTGCATGGCCCGATGGCGACCGATCTGGCGGGCGGAGAGGCGGCGGTGCGCCGCGCGCTGGGGTTCCTCGCCGGCGATGCGGCCGGGCTGGAGCCATCGCTCGACCACCGCCCGACGGTGGCCTTCAACCTCACGACTTTGGCGATGCTCACCGGCACCGAGCTGATGCCCGACCTTGCCGGACATGTGGTGATGGTGGAGGAGGTGGGCGAATATCTCTATGCGGTCGACCGGCTGTTCTTCCACCTGATGCCGCAGCTGGCCGGGATCGCCGGCCTGCGGCTGGGGCGGGTCGGCAAGGTGCCGCAGAACGACCGCCCGTTCGGCGCCACCGCGCAGGAGATCGCCCGCTACTGGTGCGCCAGGGCGGGCATCGCATTCCTCGGCCCGGCGGAGATCGGCCACGATCCCGACAACCGGATCGTGCCGTTCGGCCTTGCGGGATCGCTTGCGCTTCCATAACCGGCCGCCTTTCCAGCGATGACAGGATCGAGGCGATGCGGGCATTCCTTTTCCCCGGGCAGGGCAGCCAGAAGGTCGGCATGGGGGCCGAACTCGCCGGGGCGAGCCGCGTGGCGCGCGCGGTGTTCGAGGAGGTGGACGAGGCGCTCGGCCAGTCCCTTTCGCGGATCATGCGCGACGGGCCGGACGAGCAACTGACGCTGACCGAGAACGCCCAGCCGGCGATCATGGCCCATTCGATCGCCGTGCTGCGGGTGCTGGAGATCGAGGGCGGCATTGCGCTGGCCGCCACGGCCGATTGCGTCGCCGGCCACTCGCTGGGGGAATATACCGCGCTGTGCGCGTCGGGCGCCTTTACGCTGGCCGATACCGCGCGGCTGCTGAAGCTGCGCGGGCAGGCGATGCAGGCGGCGGTGCCGGTCGGGGAGGGGGCGATGTGCGCGCTGCTGGGCGCCGATCTCGCCAGCGCGACCGCGCTGGCCGAAGCGGCGGCCGAGGGGGCCCTGCCGGGAGGGCGACAGGCCGTGTGCGAGGTCGCCAATGACAACGACCCGACCCAGGTGGTCCTGTCCGGCCATCGCCCGGCGATCGAACGGGCGGTCGCGCTGGCCAAGGAATACGGCATCAGGCGCGGCGTTGTCCTGCCCGTCTCGGCCCCGTTCCACTGCGCGCTGATGGCCCCTGCCGCCGATGCCATGGCGCAGGCGCTGGAGCGTACGCCGCCCGCCCCGATGCGCCTGCCGCTCTATGCCAATGTCACCGCCGCGATCGTCACCGATCCGGCCGAGGAGCGCGACCTGCTGGTCCGCCAGGTCACCGCCCGCGTCCGCTGGCGCGAAAGCGTGCTGGCGATGGGCGAGGCAGGAATCGCCGATTTCGTCGAGCTGGGCGGCAAGGTCCTGGGGCCGATGGTCAGCCGCACGCTGCCCGATGCGCGCACCACCAGCGTGGTGACGATGGCCGATATCGAGGCGCTGGCAAGGGCGCTCTGACCCGCTCGCACCGGCGCGGGGGACGCCGGGGACTTGGCGCTTGACCACCACCATTCTGCGCGCTGAGCTTCCCCCGCCGCATCGGCGCGCAACCTCGATCTGGAGCAATGGATGTTCGACCTTACCGGAATGACCGCCCTCGTCACCGGCGCCAGCGGGGGGATCGGGTGCGAAGTGGCCCGCGCGCTGGCCCGGCAGGGCGCGCGGCTCGCGCTGTCGGGCTCCAACCCGGCCAAGCTGCGCGCCTTCCGTGACGAGCTGAACGAGGCCTATCGCCACGATCAGGGCGACCATGTCGAGATCACCTGCGACCTTGCCGACGCCACCCAAGTGGAGGAACTGGTGCCCGCTGCGCTCGACACGTTCGGCCGGCTCGACATTCTGGTCAACAATGCCGGGATCACCCGCGACAATCTTGCCCTGCGGATGAAGGACGAGGAATGGGACGCGGTGATCCGGGTCGATCTGGAGGCCGCCTTCCGCCTGATGCGCGCCGCAGCCCGGCCGATGATGAAGGCCCGCTTCGGCCGGATCGTCTCGATCACCAGCATCGTCGGCACCACCGGCAATCCCGGCCAGGCCAACTACGCCGCCGCCAAGGCCGGGCTGACCGGGCTGAGCAAGAGCCTGGCGCACGAGCTGGCCTCGCGCAGCGTCACCGTGAACTGCGTCGCGCCGGGCTTCATCCGCACCGCGATGACCGACGCGCTGGGCGACGCGCAGAAGCAGGCGCTGGCGGGCCGCATCCCGATGGGGCGGATGGGCGAGGCGGCCGAGATCGGCGCCGCCGTCGTCTATCTCGCCAGCCGGGAGGCCGGGTACGTCACCGGCCAGACGCTGCACGTCAATGGCGGGATGGCGATGATCTGACCGAAGCGCGCGTTCGAGCCGTTATCCCCAGCCGATCCCCGGCCCGGGGCATTGCGTCTTGCCGCTGCCGGACCTCGCGCTAAGGGTGGAAGACCAGCGATACGGGCGCTGGCGGTGCAGGGTGTGTGCCGGAGTGGAAGGGGTTTGAGCTGCCATGAAGGCCACAATCGAACGCGCGAAGCTGCTGCGTTGCCTGTCCCATGTGCAATCGGTGGTGGAACGCCGCAACACGATCCCGATCCTGTCCAACGTCCTGATCGAGGCGGCGGCCGACGGGCGGGTGCGGATCATGGCCACCGATCTCGACCTGCAGGTGGTCGAGAGCCTGCAGGCCGTCACCGTCGACAGCCCCGGGGCGATCACGGTGTCGGCGCATCTGCTGTTCGATATCGCCCGCAAGCTGCCCGACGGCGCGCAGGTCAGCCTGGAGACCACCGATAACCGCATGGCGGTGAAGGCCGGGCGCAGCCGCTTCCATTTGCCGACCCTGCCGCGCGACGATTTCCCGACCCTGGTCGAAGGCGACCTGCCGACCGCGTTCGAGCTGCCGGCGCGTGTGCTGGCGGAGCTGATCGACCGCACCCGCTTCGCCATCTCCACCGAGGAGACGCGCTATTACCTCAACGGCATCTTCCTCCACGTCTCCGAGGACGATGCCGCTGGCCCGCTGCTGCGCGCCGCCGCCACCGACGGCCACCGCCTCGCCCGCTACACGCTGCGCCGGCCCGATGGCGCCGAAGGGATGCCCGACGTGATCGTGCCGCGCAAGGCGGTGGCGGAGCTGCGCAAGCTGCTCGAAGAATCGCTCGACGGCAATGTCGCGATCGACCTGTCGCCCAGCAAGATCCGCTTCACCCTGGGCGGGGAGGGCGGGGTGGTGCTGACCAGCAAGCTGATCGACGGCACCTTCCCCGATTACAGCCGGGTGATCCCGACCGGCAACGACAAGCTGCTCAAGCTCGACCCGAAGAGCTTTTACGAGGGCGTGGACCGGGTGGCGACGATCGCCACCGAAAAGACCCGCGCGGTCAAGATGGGGGTGGAGGCGGACAAGGTGACATTGTCGGTGACCAGCCCCGACAACGGCACCGCCGCCGAAGAGGTGCCCGCCAGCTACGATTCGGCCGGGCTGGAGATCGGCTTCAACGCCAATTACCTGAAGGACATTCTCGGCCAGATCGACGGCGACAGTGTCGAACTCCACCTTGCCGACCCCGGCGCCCCGACCCTGATCCGCCAGGACGGCGCGAGCGCTGCACTCTATGTGCTGATGCCGATGCGGGTTTAGAGGCGAGCGTGAGTGACGCGGCCGGCCCTTCGCCTGCGGCCATTCCCGATTTCCAGTCGTTGATGCTGCCGGTGCTTGAGGAAGCGGCGCGTGGCGAGGTCCGCATCGGCGAGACAATCGAGCGTTTGGCGAACCGCTTTGCGCTCTCTGCTGAGCAGCGAGCCGAACTACTCCCGTCAAAGCGCCAAACGACCTTTGCCAATCGGGTGCACTGGGCCAAGAGCTATCTTGGCAAGGCAGGACTCATCAGACTGACAAACGAGCGCATTTTGAAATCACCCCGCTTGGGAAGCAAGTGCTTGCGGATCCCCCTGCGAGAATAGACATTTCTTACTTGAGGAAGTTTCCGGATTTTCTGGCGTTTCGCGAAGTGTCGCCTGCGAATGACTCTGCCGACGATGGTGTTCAGCACAGCGACCTCACCCCTGACGAGCAGATGCGCCAGGCTCGTGATCGTATCGAGGCCGACCTTGCTCAGGACATTCTGACCAAAATTGGCAACGCCCCGCCAGAGTTTTTCGAAAAGGTCGTCGTGAAGCTGTTGACCGCAATGGGCTATGGGGGTTCGGTGAGTGACGCCGGTCGCGCCCTTGGCCGATCTGGCGACGGCGGCGTGGATGGCGTGATCGACGAGGATGCTCTCGGCCTCGATCGTATCTATGTTCAAGCGAAGCGATATCGGGAAGATAACCCCGTAGGCCCCGGAGCGGTGCGCGACTTCTTTGGCGCGCTCG
>JACIYY010000098.1 GCA_014359685.1 Porphyrobacter sp.
CCGGGATCTCGGCCAGCCGCGCATCGGGGAGCGCGGCGGCCAGATCCTCGGGCGAGCCATTGTCGCGGTCCTGCGCCCCCGTCAGCACCAGCGTCGGCATGGCGATGCCTGCCAGCGCGTCCGGGCCAATGTCCTCGACCGATCCCAGCAGCAGGCGCGCAGCCACCCGATCGACCTTGGTGGTCTTCATGAACTGGACCGCGAACCAGGCCGGGTCGCCGCGCCGGACCTCGTCGAAGCGGGCGATCGCGTCGAGGAAGAAGGCCGCGCGCCGGTCCCATCCGGTGAGCCCTTCGAGACCCATTCCCGCCAGCACCAGCCGGCGCGGCCGCAGCCCGGCGATCACCGCCCCCGCTGCGGTGCGCGCGCCGAGCGAGAAGCCGACGAGGTCGAAATCGGCCAACCCCAGCGTGGCGACCACCGCCTCGACATCGCGCAGCAGCACGCCTGTCGGGTAGGCGGCGGGATCGTGGGGCGCGGCGCTGTGCCCGTGGGCGCGCAGGTCGGGCATGATCGCCTCGAACCCCGCATCGGCCAGCGCCTGCGCGTGGCCGAACTTGATCCAGTTGGTGTGCGCGTTGGAGAACAGCCCGTGCAGCATCAGCACCGGGCGACCGGCACCCAGACGGTGGACGGCAAGCTCGGTGCCGGCAAAGCCGGGGACGGTCTGGGTGGTGAGCTGGTTCATGCCGCGACCCCTCCCGCAAAGGCCGCCGCGCCGCAAGCCCCTGCGGGCCAGCGGTCAGCGCATGAAGCAGTTGGTGCCCGCGAACAGCGATTCCACCCGCGCGGCCTCGCCCTGCCCACGCAGGATACCGCCGATCCGGCCGGCCGGCGTGGTATAGGCGAACTCCCCCGGCAGCGCGCTGCCCGCGACCATCCGCGCGCCGGACCGCGCGCGCAGCTCGGCCGCGCTGATGCCGGGGATGATCGCCGCGCCGCCCCCGCCCTGGCCCGCATCGGCGGCGGGTACTGCGCCCTCCTCCATCAACCAGCCGACGAGCCGGCCGTGCTGGAAGTTGAGCTGGATCGGGCCGTAGCGGGTGAAGGCCATCGGCCCGGCGCCACATTCGGGATTGGCGCTGCGCCGTCCGCTGCCTTTGCCATAGACCGCAGCGGCGGCCCGCTCCACCCGGGCGCGGGTCACGCCGAAGGGGAAGCGCTGGTATTCGGCCGCGCCGCGCCGGAACACCACGCCCTGCGCGTCGAGCACCAGCACCGGATCGGGCGCGGGCGGCGGCCCGGCGTCGCAGCCGGCCAGCAGGAGCGCCAGCACCGCCGCCGCCGCGCCCCGCGCCATCCGCGCGCTCACCCCTTCTTCAGATGCCTCCGCCCCAGCAGCTCGGCGATCTGCACCGCATTCAGCGCTGCGCCCTTGCGCAGATTGTCGGACACGCACCATAGCGACAGGCCGCTATCCACGGTCGGGTCCTCGCGCACGCGGCTGATATAGGTCGCGCTATCGCCGGCCGCCTCCACCGGGGTGACGTATCCGCCATCCTCGCGCTTGTCGACCAGCAGGCAGCCGGGCGCCTCGCGCAGAATGTCCTGCGCCTCGGTGGCGCTGATCTCGCGCTCGAACTCGATGTTGATCGCCTCGGAATGGCCGACGAACACCGGCACCCGCACGCAGGTGGCGCTGACCTTGATCCTGGGGTCGAGAATCTTCTTGGTCTCCACCACCATCTTCCATTCCTCCTTGGTCGACCCGTCATCCATGAAGCTGTCGATATGGGGGATCACGTTGAAGGCGATCTGCTTGGTGAACTTGCGGGTTTCCACCTGGTCGCCGACGAAGATCGCGCGGCTCTGCTCGAACAGCTCGTCCATGCCCGCCTTGCCCGCGCCGGAGACCGACTGGTAGGTGCTGACCACCACCCGCTTGATCCCGGCCGCGTCGTGGAGCGGCTTCAGCACCACCACCATCTGCGCGGTCGAGCAGTTCGGGTTGGCGATGATGTTGCGCTTGGCGTAGCCGTCGATGGCGTCGGGGTTCACCTCCGGCACGATCAGCGGCACGTCGGGGTCCATGCGGTAGAGCGAGGAATTGTCGATCACCACGCAGCCCGCCGCCGCTGCCCTCGGGGCATGGTCGCGGGCCGGGCCGCTGCCGGCCGCGAACAGGGCGATGTCCCAGCCGGCGAAGTCGAAATGGTCGATGTTGCGGCACTTGAGCATCGTGCCGGTGTCGCCCAGCTCGACCTCGGTCCCGGTCGAACGGGAGGAGGCGATGGCCGCCACCTCGTCGATCGGGAACTCGCGCTCCGCCAGGATCGCCAGCATCTCGCGCCCGACATTGCCCGTCGCGCCCACGACCGCCACCCGATACCCCATCACTCCACTCCACCTGCCAGCCAAGCCGCGCGCGATAGCGGATCGGGCGGCCCACGCAACCGGCTTGGGCTGCGCGGCGCCACAGGGCCACCTATTCGGGCGGGGCGGCGCCGTTGCGATCGAGGAAGCCCAGGATCGTGCGCCACAGATGGACGCTGACGCGCGGCCCGCCGACGCGGTGGGTATAGCCGGGATAGAGCATCATCTCGAACGGCACCGCCTCCGCCTGCAGGCGGGCGACCAGCTCGGTGGTGTTCTCGAACACCACATTGTCGTCGGCCATGCCGTGGATCACCAGCAGCGGGTCGGTGATGGCCAGCGCCCCCTCGATCGCGGCGGATGCGGCATAAGCCTCGGCATCCGTCTGCGGCAGGCCCATATAGCGTTCGGTGTAATGGGTGTCGTAGAGCTCCCACCGCGTCACCGGCGCCCCCGCGATCCCTGCGGCATAGAGGCCGGGATCGGCGGCAAGCTGCTTCAGCGTCATGTAGCCGCCATAGGACCAGCCGTAGATCGCGATCCTGTCGGGATCGACGATGTCGAGGCTCCTCAGGAACTCGGCCCCGCGCTTCTGGTCCTCGACCTCGACGCTGCCCATGGCCCGGTAGATCGGCTTCTCGAACGCCACGCCGCGCGCGGGGGTGCCGCGATTGTCGATCTCGAAGAAGATGTAGCCGGCATCGACGATCGCCTGCACCAGCGCGCCGTTCCAGCCTTTGGTGACACTCTGCGCGCCCGGCCCGCCATAATGCTGGAAGAACACCGGGTGCCGCCGGCCCGGCACCGGATCGGGCGTGACCATCATCCAGTATAGCGGCTGGCCGTCCTCGCCGGGAATCGTCCCGTAGGTCGCGCGCCGGTGGCTGGCGAGGTAGGGTGCGTAGGGGTGCGCGGCGTCGAGCCGGTTCTCCTCGACCCAGGCGAGCCGCTGCCCCCCGGCATCGGCGAGGTAGGTCTGGGGCGGCTGGGCGTCGCTGGACCGGGTGACGAGCAGCGTCTGCCCGGCGCGGTCCATTCGCGCGCGATTATCGAAGGCGGGATCGGTCAGCCGCACCGGCTCGGCCGGATCGACAAGGTCGATGGCATAGACCTGCTGCGCCAGCGGATCGTCCCTGGTGCCGGTGAACAGCACCCGGCCCTGCTCCTGATCGACGCCGACAAGGGCGGTGACGACCCATTCGCCGCCGCCCTCGCCCGTCCCTGTCAGCTGGCGCCATTGCCCGTCGGCGAAGCGGTAGAGATGGCCGTAGCCGCTACGTTCCGACCACCAGATCAGGCTGCCATCGGCAAGGAAACGGTAATTGTCCGACAGGTTGATCCAGTGGCCGGGCGCGGCGCGCTCGGTGAACAGCACCTCCGATGCGCCGGTGGCAGGATCGACCTTGAGCATGTCGAGCCGGGTCTGGAGCCGATCCTGCCGCTGGATGTAGAGCGCCGAGCCATCGGGCGCCCAGTCGACCCGCGCGAGATAGATGTCGCGATCGGGCCCGAGATCGACCTCGACCCGGTTGCCGCCATCGGGGTCGATGACGAACAGGCGGACATCGGCATTGGGCGTGCCGGCGGCCGGATAGCGCTGTTCGAAGGTGCTGGTGCCAGTGGCGCCGATCGCTGCC
>JACIYY010000099.1 GCA_014359685.1 Porphyrobacter sp.
CGATGCCGAGGCCCTGGATGCCGACGAACAGGCGCTCGGCGTTCATCATCGTGAACATGGCGTTGAGGCCGCGCCCCGGCTCCCCGATCAGCCAGCCGATCGCGCCGTCATAGTTCATCACGCAGGTCGGCTGCGCGTGGATACCCATCTTGTGTTCGAGCGAGGCGACCGACATCGCGTTGCGCGGCCCCAGCGAGCCGTCCTCGGCGACGAGGAACTTGGGCGCCAGGAACAGGCTGATGCCTTTCACCCCCTGCGGCGCATCGGGCAGGCGGGCAAGGATCAGGTGGATGACGTTGCCGCCGAAATCATGGTCGCCGGAGGAGATGAAGATCTTGGTGCCCGTGATCCGGCAGGAGCCGTCGCCGGCCGGTTCGGCCTTGGCGGTCAACAGGCCGAGATCGGTCCCGGCCGCGGCTTCGGTGAGCGCCATCGCGCCGGTCCATTCGCCGGAGATCATCTTCGGCAGATAGGTCGCCTTCAGGTCCGGCCCGGCATGGCGGGCGATCGCCTCCACGGCGCCGCGGGTCAGGCCGGGGAACAGGCCGAAGGACAGGTTGGCCGAGGAGATCATCTCGTCGACCAGGATCTGCACGACGCGCGGCAGACCCTGCCCGCCATAGTCCGGATCGCCCGAAAGACCGGCCCAGCCGGCGTCCACGAAGGCCCGATAGGCCTCGGCAAAGCCCTTGGGGGTCACGACGATGCCGTTTTCGAGCCGGCAGCCCTCCTCGTCGCCCGGCCGGTTCAACGGTTCGAGAATGCCGGCGCAGAACTTGCCCGCTTCATCGAGAATCGAGACGGCGAGATCGGTGTTGACCTCTTCGTGGCCCGGCAGCGTCTGCATCAGCCCGTCGAAGTCGAAGACCTCGCCGAGCAGGAAGGCGATGTCGTTGACCGGCGGTGCATAGGATTCCATGTCGGCCTTTCTCTCCTCCGTTGTGGGCGGCTTGCCAGTCGCAGCCCGGTGTTTCAAGCGGGCAGCCTCGGCAGCGCCTCGGCCGGGCCGCTATTCAGCTCAGCCCGGGCCGGGTCGGCCGGCGGCTCCAGCGGTCGACCATCATCAGCAGGCCGATGCAGATCATGTTGGTCATCATCGACGATCCGCCATGGCTCATGAACGGCAGCGGGATGCCCACCACCGGCGCCAGGCCCATCACCATCATCAGGTTGATGGCCACGTAGAAGAAGATCGTTGCGGTCATCCCCCCGGCCAGCAGCCGCGCGAAGCGGTTGGGGGCCCGCCGCGCCACGGTCAGCCCCCAGCGCAGCACGATGCCGAACACCAGCAGCACCAGCAGCCCGCCTATCAGTCCCCATTCCTCGGCCATGGTGGCGAACACGAAATCGGTGTGCGGCTCGGGGAGGTAGTCGAGATGGCTCTGCGACCCCTGGCCAAAGCCCTTGCCGGTGATCCCGCCCGACCCGATCGCGATCTTGGACTGCGTGATGTGGTAGCCGGCGCCCAGCGGATCGCTCTCCGGGTCGAGGAAGGTGGTCACGCGGCGCTGCTGGTATTCCTGCAGGCCGAAGAAATAGGCAATCGGCGCGATGGCGAGGCCGGCAAGGCCGGCCCCGGCGAACCATCGGCCCGGCAGCCCGGCCAGGAACATCACCACCGCGCCGCCGAAGGCGATCGCCAGCGCGGTGCCGAGATCGGGCTGGACCAGCACCAGCGCCACCGGCAGGCCGACCAGCGCGCCCGGCGGGATCAGTGCGCGCCAGGTGCTGGTCAGCCCGGCGGGCAGAGCATGGTAGAACCGCGCCAGCGCCAGCACGATCACCGGCTTCATCAATTCGGAAGGTTGCAGGCGCACCGGCCCGAGCTCCAGCCAGCGCTGGCTGCCCCCGCCGATCGCGCCGATCGCCTCCACCGCTAGCAGCAGCAGCAGCACCGCCACGTAGGCGGGATAGGCGGCCAGCTGGATCAGCGGCCCTGGCAGGCGGGAGATCACCAGCGCCATCACCAGGAACACGGCGTAGCGGATCAGGTGCGACGCGGCATAGGGCTGGAACGATCCCCCCGCCGCCGAATAGAGCACCGCCGAACCAAAGCACACCAGCAGCGTCAGCGGCAGCAGCACCCGCCACGGGATCTGCTGCAGCGGGCCGGGCAGGATGCCGGCATTCATCGCGGCGCTTGCGTCCCGGCCGTGGCGGCGGAGGGGCGGGGCATCGCGGCGGTGGCCGGCGCGCCCTCCGGCTCGGGCGGCGGGGCGATGGCCTCGGTCGCGGGGGCGGCGGGCTGGACCCCGGCGCGGGCTTCGGCATCCACGGCGCGGGCTACCGCCACCGGATCGGGCGGAGCTGGCGGCAGGTCGACCCCGGCGGCGGTGGCATAGGCGGCATAGGCCTGGTTGAGCCGCTCCTGCGCGGTGCCGCCCCATTGCTCCTCCAGCGCGTGCAGCGCTTCCAAGCCCTTGGGCGGATCGAACAGGAAGGTCATCACGTCGCGGGCGATCGGGTAGGCGGCGCCCGACCCGCCGCCATGTTCGATCACCACCGCGCCGGCATAGCGCGGCCGGTCGAACGGGGCGAAGAAGAGGAACAGGCCGTGGTCGCGGTATTTCCACGGGCCGCCCCGGCCGCTCGCGACGTTGAGGCTGACCACCTGCGCGGTGCCGGTCTTGCCGGCCATCAGCACGTTCTCCACCGGCAGGCGTGCGCGCCCGGCGGTGCCCGGGCCGTTGACCACGTCGCTCATCGCCTGCTGGAGGATCTGCACATGGTTGCCGTGGAAGTTCATGCTCTCGAAACGCGGGCGGCTATTGCCCAGCAGCAGCCGGGGCATCACCGCATTGCCGGTGGCAAGGCGCGCGGCCATCACCGCCAGCTGCAGCGGATTGGCCAGCATGTAGCCCTGGCCGATGGTCGCATTGACGGTGTCGTAGGGCTGCCATTCCTGCCCGTATTTCTTCACTTTCCACGCCGGATCGGGCACCGTGCCGTAGAACTGGCTGGCAACGGGGAGGGGGAATTCCTGGCCCATGCCGCACCGCTTGGCCATCGGCGCGATCACGTCCATGCCCAGCGCCTGCGCGAAATGGTAGAAATAGACATCGCAGGATTGATAGATGCCCTTGGCCATGTTGACCGTGCCGTGGCCGCGCCGGTTCCAGCAATGGAACACGCGATTGCCGACCCGCAGCCCGCCCCGGCAGGTGGTCGTCGCCTCCGGGTCCAGCCCCGCCTCCAGGAATGCCATCGCGACCATCGGCTTGACCGTGGAGCCGGGTGGATACAGGCCCTTCAGCACCTTGTTGCGCAGCGGCACCCGCTCATCCTCGCTCAGCATCGCATATTCGACGCGGCCGATGCCATCGGAAAAGCTGTTGGGATCGAAGCTGGGCATCGACGACATGCACATCAGGTCGCCGCTCACGCAGTCGAGGACCACCACCGACCCGCTTTCCGGCCCCAGCCGGCGGGCGGCGTAATCCTGCAACGGCCCATCGATGGTCAGCTGGATCGAGCGGCCCTGCACGTCCTCGCGCATGTCCAGGTCGCGCACGATCCGGCCCGATGCGGTGACCTCCGCCCGGCGCGCGCCCGGCTGGCCTCGCAGAACCTGCTCGAACTGCTTTTCAAGACCATCCTTGCCGACCTTGAAGCCGGGCGTCAGCAGCAGCGGGATCGGCTCTTTCTCGTATTCCTCGCGCGAGGGGGCGCCGACATAGCCGATCAGATGGCCGACCGAGGGACCGGTCGGATAATAGCGCGAAAAGCCGCGCTGCGGGATCACGCCCTGCAGCTCTGGCAGCCGTACGCTGACTGCGGCGAAGGCATCGTAGTCGAGGCCGCTCGCCACCGGCACCGCCTGATAGGGCGCGGCCTGCGCCACCCGGTCGCGCAGATCCTCGCGCTCGGCCGCGCTGAAGCCGAGCAGGTCGCTCAGCACCGCGATCGTATGGGCCGGGCGCTCGAGCCGTTCGGGGATGATGTCGACCCGGAAATCGGCACGGTTGGAAGCGAGCGGCGCACCATTGCGATCAAGGATCCAGCCGCGACGGGGCGGGATCAGCGTCAGATTGACGCGATTGCTCTCCGCCT